>NZ_CFDJES010000005.1:8035-28739 GCF_983723665.1 Cobetia sp.
AGAGAGCGTGTGCCGTTCGGGTGCCATCTCTGAGAGTCATCGCAAGCCAACCTGGAGAATGACGATGTCCGATTCCGCCGCAGTGACGGGTCTCAAGCAGACCGCCCTTCATGACCTGCATGTCGAGCAGGGGGCCAGGATGGTCGAGTTCGCCGGCTATTCCATGCCCGTGCAGTACCCGCTTGGCGTCAAGAAGGAGCATGAACACACGCGCGCCAAGGCAGGGCTGTTCGATGTCTCGCACATGGGGCAGTTGATCCTGCGTGGCGAGAATGTGCAGGCGGCGCTGGAGGCCCTGGTGCCGACGGATATCATCGACCTGCCGGTGGGCATGCAGCGCTATGGCCTGCTGACCTCCGACACTGGCGGTATCCTGGATGACTTGATGATCGTCAATGGCGGTGATCACCTCTACGTGGTGGTGAACGCTGCCTGCAAGGATCAGGACATCGCGCACCTGCGGGTCGGCCTGCCGATGGATATCGAGCTTGAGGTGCTGGATGATCGGGCACTGCTCGCACTGCAGGGGCCGATGGCTCACGCGGTGATGCAGCGTCTGTCGCCCGAGGCCTGCGAGCTGACCTTCATGCATCATGCCCACGTCACCATCGAGGGCATCGAGTGTTGGGTCAGCCGCAGTGGCTATACCGGCGAGGATGGCTTCGAGATCTCCGTGCCCGATGCCGACGCAGAGCGTTTCGTGCGTCTGTTGCTGGCGATTGAGGAGGTGGAGTTCATCGGTCTTGGCGCGCGGGACTCGCTGCGTCTCGAGGCGGGGCTGTGCCTGTACGGTCACGATCTCGATACCACCACCTCGCCGGTGGAAGGCAGCCTGATCTGGGCGTTGGGCAAGGTGCGTCGTCAGGGCGGCGAGCGTGAAGGCGGCTTCCCGGGGGCCGATGTCATCCTGACCCAGATCGCCAACAAGGATCACACCCGCAAGCGGGTGGGGCTGGTTGCCCAGGGGCGTGCGCCTATCCGCGAAGGGGCTGAGCTCTATGATGCCCAGGACAATCGTATCGGTGTGGTGACCTCCGGCAGCTTCGGGCCGACCTATGGCAAGCCGGTGGCGATGGGCTACGTGAGCATCGCTCACAGCGCACTCGAGACCGAAGTGTTTGCCGATGTGCGTGGCAAGCGTCTGCCGATGACGGTGACGAAGATGCCGTTCGTCGAGCAGCGCTACTATCGGGGGTAAGCGCACCGTGGTCAGGTGAGCCACAGTCAGGCTCGCTGCGAGGCGTGACGACCCGTCGCGGGTAGCAGCGCCTTGAAGAGATACGAAAAGGAAGGGAAACGAAAAAGGGACTGCCCAGGCAGTCCCTTTTTTCATGTCTGGCACTCGGGCATGCGGAGGGATGCGATACCCCGCGGCGTGCGCGAACGCCAGACGCAGAAAAGCCCGCCGAAGCGGGCTTTTCTGTCGGAGGAGGGGTTAGCCTCTTCCAGCTAAAATCAAAGCTTAGTCGATCAGCTTGATGTTAGCGGCCTGGAGGCCTTTCTTGCCCTGGGTGACGTCGAAGGAGACCTTCTGACCGTCTTGCAGAGACTTGAAGCCTTCAGCCTGGATTTCGGAGAAGTGTGCGAACAGGTCGTCACCGTTGTCGTCCGGAGAAATGAAGCCGAAACCTTTGGTGTCGTTGAACCACTTGACTGTGCCAGTTGCCATGATCGTAATTCCTTACTGATGATATTGCCGGGAGTTACCCGATAAACGTGGGTAAAACAAGGAGGATATACACCAGGTACCGAAGTGCTTCGATCACGACTGACGATATTCGACTTGCTAACCAACGAGAGCAATACTGCGCTGCTCGGGCGGTAAGGTCAAATGAAATATCAAAAACTTATCCTTTTGCCTAATAATCGTGCGCAGAATTCGCCCGCAAAGCCGTGCCAATAGTGCTGAGAATTTCGCCACACCGAGGGCAAGGAGTCCGCTTGTTTTTTATCCCGTTATCTTGGTGTGAGCGATGACACCTGTAGGAAAAAGACCATAGTGCGGCTTTGCTTGTATAGGGGGTTGAATGGCGCAAAGCCCCGTATGGCGGGCGATGGACACAAAAAAGCCGGCAGCGATGGCAGCGCTGCCGGCGGATGGCGTCGAAGCCATCAAGGCTCTCGGAGAGAGGATGTGATGCGCCCATCACATCATGAGAGATTTTCCTCAAAAGAGTCGGCAAAAATCCGTGGGATGCCGGGGCCGTGTTTTGCCACCCTCGAGCGCAATTGTTTCGTGTGTCAAAAGTGGCTCGAAGGTCAAAAGCGGCGCGAGGGTGGCCAGTGCCCGGGGGCAGAAGGTGCCTCAGGCGTCCAGCTGCATTTCCGGCACGTGTTCGGGGACGACCAGTTTGCCTGCGGTCAGGCGCTCGATTTCCTCGACGCTCACGCCTGGCGCGCGCTCCAGCAGGTGGAAGGCACCATCCTTGATCTCGAGGAAGGCGAGGTCCGTCAGCACGCGACGGATGCAGCCGGCACCGGTCAGCGGCAGTTCGCACTGGCTGAGCAGCTTGGATTCGCCGTGCTTGGAGGCGTGGGTCATGGTGCAGATGATGTTCTCGGCACCGGCGACCAGGTCCATGGCGCCGCCCATGCCCTTGACCAGCTTGTTGGGGATCATCCAGCTGGCGATGTTGCCGTTCACGTCGACCTCGAAGGCGCCGAGCACCGTGAGGTCGACGTGGCCGCCACGGATCATGGCGAAGGATTCGGCCGAATCGAAGATGGCGGCGCCATCGATGGCGGTCACGGTTTCCTTGCCGGCGTTGATCATGTCGGCGTCGACTTCGTCTTCATAGGGGTAGCGACCCATGCCGAGCAGGCCATTTTCGGACTGCAGCATCACCTCGATACCGTCGGGGATATAGTTGGCCACCAGTGTCGGGATGCCGATTCCCAGATTGACGTAGGAGCCGTCCTGGATTTCCTGAGCCACTCGCTGGGCCATCTGTTCGCGTGTCAAAGCCATGATTGTTTCCTTGTCTTGGGTGCCATCAACCATGAGGCACTGTGCCGTGTCGTGAAGGCGGTCGAGAAAGTTCGCCGTGGGGCCTGTCGCCCTGATGGCGGCGATTCATGCCGGCGGAGCCCTGGGCTCAACGCGAGCGGACGGTGCGTTTCTCGATGCGCTTCTCGAAGTTGCCCTTGATGACGCGATCCACATAGATGCCGGGCGTGTGGATGTCGGCGGGGTCCAGTTCCCCCGGCTCGACCAGCTCTTCGACTTCGACCACGGTGATCTTGCCGGCGGTGGCGGCCAGCGGATTGAAGTTGCGCGCGGTATGGCGGTAGACGACGTTGCCGTAGCGGTCCGCCTTCCAGGCCTTGACGATGGCGAAGTCGCCCTTGATGGACTCTTCCAGGATGTAGGGGCGGCCATCGAACTCGCGCACTTCCTTGCCTTCGCCGATCGGTGTGCCGTAACCGGTGGCGGTGAAGAAGGCGGGGATACCGGCGCCGGCAGCACGCATCTTCTCGGCCAGCGTGCCCTGGGGAGTGAGGATCACTTCCAGATCGCCGTCGAGCAGCTGCTTCTCGAACAGCGCATTCTCGCCGACGTAGGAGGCAATCATGGTCTTGATCTGACGGTCTTCCAGCAGGATACCGAGCCCGAAGCCATCGACGCCGCAGTTGTTGGATACCACGGTGAGGTCCTTGGCGCCGAGGCGCTTGATCTCTGCAATCAGGTTCTCCGGGATACCACACAGGCCGAAGCCACCGGCGATTACCGTCATGCCATCTTCGAGGCCTGCCATGGCCTCCGCGTAGCTGGTTACCACCTTGTTGAATCCTGCCATGCGAATCTCCTTGAGTATCCAAGCTGTTGTTGTCGGGATGTCTTCATCATTGCCGACAATCCTGAGTCTGTATATATTTAATAAGTTTGTTTTTTCTATCCATTGATCAGTTTTTGATAAGAATTGATTCGCTACTTATCGAGCCTGCTCGCAAGGAAAAAGCCGGCCAAACCCCATGCTGGCGCGGCTGACGCGGTAGCGGGGCGGAATGGCCTGAGCTGAGCGGTTAGTCATGTGAGAGCTTCGTGGCTGTCATCTATGACCAATGGCCTAGATGCCCTGCAAGCGCCTGACCTGCGAGCGACAGACGACGAACTGCGCCACATCACCTCTTGTGACATCTCTTGTGATATCTCTTGAAACAACCCCGGGACAGGACACGACATGACTCTGAAACAGCTGAAGGCCTTCGTGGCCGTGGCGCGCACGCTGTCCTTCGCCGAGGCGGGCACGCTGGTACATCTCTCGCAGCCGGCCCTGTCGTTGGCGGTCAAGAATCTGGAGGAGTCGCTGGGCGGGCGCCTGTTTCAGCGCTCGACCCGACAGGTCAGCCTGACGCCGGAAGGGCGCGCCTTCTTCCCGCTGGCCAGGCGTCTGCTGTCGGACTGGGAGCATGCCGAGGATGAGATGCGCCAGCGCTTCAGTCTCGGGCGCGGCCGCGTGGCTCTGGCCGCGATGCCGACCTTCGCCGGCAATCTGCTGCCCGGGGTGCTGGCCGATTTTCGCCGCCAATATCCGGAGATCACCATCGAAGTGAACGATGTCATCGCCGAAGAGGTGGTCGAGCGGGTCACCGATGGCCGCGTCGAGCTGGGGATCTGCTTCGACCCCGGCGTGCGGCAGGACCTGGTGTTCGAGCTGCTGTTCGAGGACCGCTATGTGGCGATCATTCCCCCCGGCCATGCCTTGCTGGCAGAGGCGCCGACCTCCATCGAGTGGTCACGACTGCTCAAGGAAGACTTCATCACGCTGCAGCGGCCCTCGGGGGTGCGTCGCATGCTCGAGAAGCGCCTCGAGGATGCGGGCATGGCGCTGCATGTCGCCTTCGAGACTCACCAGCTGGTCACCTGCGGTCGCATGGTGGCGGAAGGTCTGGGCGTCAGCGCGGTGCCGGCGATGAGCGCGGCGCAGATGAGTGCGCTGGGTTGTCAGTGTCTGCCGCTGACAGGCCCCGAGATTCAGCAGCGGGTCGGGGTGATCCGTCGCGGCCGTCATGAGCTGTCGGTGGCGGTACAGGCGATGCTGGAGACCCTGCGCGCGCGTTACCCGTCGGCGGATTGAGTCCGGGGCGCAGTGACGCTGGAAGGGGCAACAAAAAGGGACAATAAAGCAGGCGTTAGAGCTGGAAGAGAGCAGGAAGAGGGCAAGAGGAGAGCGAGAAGAGAGAAAGCAGAGTGCACAAGAAAGATGACCTCAGCGCGAGGGCGTCAGCAACTGGCGGTAGGTCAGGCTGATGCGTAGCCCCTCCAGCTTGCGCGGCGGCAGCGCATGATGGAGGCGGTCCTGACAACCACGGCCCATCACCAGCAGCGAGCCGTGCGGCAGCCACAGATTGAACGCCGGCGTGTCGGCATAGGGGCTGCGCGGATGGCCCTTGAAGCGCAGGGGGCGCTCTCGTCCCAGCGAGATGGCGAGCACGATCGGGCGAGTGCCCAGTTCCGGCTCGTTGTCGCTGTGCCAGCCCATGCGGTCGGCGCCATCGGCGTAGCGATTGGCCAGCAGGCTGTTGAAATGCTCCGGGATCACGGGCTCGTTGCGCCCCAGGTCATCGCGTTGCGGGCTGAGCTCGTGATTGATGGCATGACGCGACAGCTCGCCCAGCTGCCAGGCGGTCATGTGCCAGGGGTTGGGTTCGAACAGACTGCCGGAGTAGCGATAGCGGGCGCCGACATCGCCCATCCACACCTGACGGCGTGGAATCGGGTGCGTCTTGCCATGCACGCTCAGGCTGGGGCGCTGCCAGTCGAGATCGCCCTCCAGCGTGACGAGGGCCTGATCGGCCTGCAGCGGCGTCAGGGCGCGCGGCTTGAGATACAGCGGATGCAGGGGGTGGCGGTACCAGCCGTGCGCGAGGTCGAGCCAGTCCTCGGGCAGTTCGCGCGGGCGAGCTGCCAGGGCCGAGCCATCCGCCGCCGCCTGGCGCGCAGCCCCATCAGCCGCGGACGTCGAATCAGAGGTCGTGAGGGCGGCGAAGAGGTCGTCGCCAGCAGAAGGAGTCGTCATGCGGCGAGAGTGCCAGAGCCGCGTCAGGTTGGGCAAGTGGCTCTCGATTCGCGCCGACCCCGGGCTGACGCATGCCTCGCGAGCATCAGGTCGTCAGCAGCGCCTCGAAGGTCAGGATGGCCACCTCGGCAAGGCCCAGCCCCAGCAGCGCGCCGGCCAGCACATCACTGACGTAATGCAGGCCGAGGATCACCCGGGAAAGCGCGATCAGCAGCGCCAGCGGCGTGACGAGGATGGCAAGCTCCGGCAGCTGTTGAGCGGTCAGGCTGGCGAAGAGGGCAGCATGCAGGGTGTGACCGCTGGGAAAGCTGTAGCGGTCCAGCGGCGGCATGGTGCAGTTGATGGTATTGAAGGTGATGAACGGGCGTTCCCGACATAGCCGCGTCTTGAGCGCGCGGTAGAGCAGCGCCCCGGCGCCGGCCGCCAGGCCGAATTCCAGAAACAGCCAGCCGCCCATGGCATGGTGCAGCGGCAGGCTCAGCGTCAGCAGCGCCCACACCGGCCAGTCACCCAGGCGCGAGACGATACGAAACAGGGTGAGTATCGGCCGGAACAGCGCCAGGCGCGCGACCTGGCGGCACAGGCGCCACTCCAGAAGGTCCAGTCGCTCAAAGACGGGAAGGCTGCGATCGTGCATCGGGCTTCTCCTCGGCGTGACGCAGGCAGGTCAGAAAGCCCTCGGCGATGCGGCTCCAGCCCAATGGTTCGACGCGCACGCGGGCGGCACGTCCCAGTCTGGCGATGCGGGCCGGCCGCTGGCAGGCCTCCACCGCCTGTTCGATGAAGCGCTCCGGCTGGCTGCAGGGCGCCAGCAGGCCCTGGTGATCATCGCGGATCACCTCGGCGGCCGCCGCGTAATCGAAGGCGATCACGGCCAGTCCGCTGGCCATGGCTTCCAGCACCACATTGCCGAAGGTCTCCGACAGTGACGGGAAGACGAACAGGTCGGCACTGGCGTAATGGGCGGCCAGCGCCTCACCGGTCTGGAAGCCGGCGAAGATCGCCTCGGGCAGGCGCTGCTCCAGACGCTCGCGCAGCGGGCCGTCTCCGACCAGCACCAGGGCGAGGTCCGGTTGCACGGCCAGCATGGCCTCATAGGTGCGGATCAGCAGCTCGATGTTCTTCTCGGCGGCCAGGCGCCCGACGTGCAGCGCGACGGGTTGCTGTGAGCTGACGCCCCATGACTTGCGCAATGCTTCGCTGCGATGACTGGGCGAGAAGCGCTCGCAATCCAGGCCGCGTCCCACCACCTGCACATGCTCGAAGCCTTGCTGCATCAGGCTGTCTGCCTGGGTGCGGGTCGGTACCAGCGTCATGTTGGCGGCGTTGTGGAAGCGGCGCAGGCCGCGCCGTACCAGCGGGCGTAGCGCCTTGAGCCGGTAGTGGGTGCTGTATTGATCGAAATTGGTATGGAAGCCCGCGACCACCGGCAGGCCCAGACGGCGGGCGACCATCAGCGCGCTGATGCCCAGCGGGCCTTCGGTGGCGATATAGACGACGGAGGGGCGATGCTCGCGCCACATGCGCATCAGGCGCTGCGGCGCCGGCACGCCGACCTGCACGGTGTCATATCCGGGCAGGCGGAAGCCGCGTACCTGAAGCTCCTGCTGGACACGCGGCTCCAGGCTGCCATCTCGGGTGGCGGGACGAATGAGTTGGAGCTCACAGCCGCGTGCGATGAGTTGATCGCACAGATGACTCAAGGTATGAGCCACGCCATTGATCTCCGGATGCCAGGTTTCACTGACGAAGGCAATGCGCTCCATGACGTCTCCCTAGATGACTATTGTGGTCATTATCGAGAGAGGGAGTGACGGCGGCATAACAAGCAGGTGACGAAGCGATGACACACCCTCAACCCCTCACAACTCAGAGGTATGAGGGTTGTCTCATGAATCGTCAAGCAAGGACGACAGTCACCGGCGTGGCACCGGCGCTGTCGTCATCTGGCGGGGATTGGAGGTGGCGCCATGTCGGGCTGGCGCCGTGAAGCAACGCTGGTTCAGCGCTTCTCGAGAATCTCGCGCGGGTCGATCGGCTTGCCGCCGTGGCGCACGTCGAACAGCAATTCATGCTGACCGTTGTTGCCGCGTGCGACGCGACAAAGCGGCGTGCCCGGAGTGACCTGCTGACCCACCTTGACCAGAATCTCGCCGCATTGGGCCAGCACGCTCTGCAGGTTGCCGGAGTGGTGCAGGATGACCACGTTGCCCAGTTGGCGCATGGAGTCGGCGAAGCGCACTTCGCCCCGCGCCGGTGCACTGGCGATGCCGCTGGCGGCGGTACGAATCTGCATGGGCGCCAGCTGGCCATTGCCGTTGGTGCCGAATTCACGCGTCACGCTGCCGGCGGCAGGCCAGCGCCATGACTGGCCCGGCTTCTGCAGCGGGCCGGGGTCCGGGCGGGCGACCAGGCTGCCACCGCTGGCGCGCGCGGCCGGGGCGCTGCGGCTCGGGCCACCGTTGAGCGGCACCGAGATCAGCATGCCGACATCGAGATCATTGGGGTCCTTGCCGGGGTTGGCGGCCTGAATGCGCTGCGGGCTGGCACCGAAATAGCGACCGACCTTGGAGTAGGTATCGCCGGGGCGCAGCTGATAGCGATACGGGCCGCCGGAGGGCGCCCGCTCACGCGCGGTGGGCACCAGGATGCGCTGACCGACCTTGAGGTCACGAATCTTGACGCCCGGATTGAAGCGCGTGAGGCGCAGCAGGGGAATGTCGGCATCGCGTGCGATCTGCCCCAGGGTATCGCCCTTCTGGATGGTGACCCACTGGCCGGCCGGCGAGCCGGAATAGCTGCCGGTCGCGCAGCCGCTCAGCCACAGGCCGAGACAGATCAGCGCCAGCCAGCGCAGCGCGACGCCAACACGCTGCAGAAGTGGACGGTTCACGTCAGGTTCGGCCTGCGCTCGTGCCGAGAAGTCCGCGGCATTCAGGCCGTATTCAGTGTTCATCAATGTCATTCCCTGCACGTGACAGTCGGGCATCCTTGTCCTTCCAGACCTGATTGAGCCATTGCTGGAAGCGCTCGCGATAGGCGGCGTCCGCATGATAGTTGCCGTCCAGCATCCAGGGCTCCAAGGGCCGCTGAGTGATGACGAGCGTGATGTCGCCCCCGTGACCGCACAGGAACTGCCAGAAACTGGCATCGGCATGTCGGTAATCGAGGGTGGCATCCAGAATACCGGAAAGTCGATCGCCAAGCGTGTTGATCACCTGGGCACTGCCGCCGGCACGCGGCTTGAGCAGGTGCTGGAAAGGGCTTTGCTGCTGGTTGTGCTTGGCGGGCGTGAAGCGAGTGCCTTCCACGAAGTTGAAGATCGCCATCGGCGCCTGGCGTGAGCGCTCGCACATGCGTCGCGTCGCTTCGCGATCACGCTCGGCGAGCCGCGGATTGCTGGCCAGTTTCTGCTGGCTGTAACGGCGCATGAACGGGAATTCCAACGCCCACCAGGCAAGGCCGATCACCGGTACCCAGATGAGCTCCTGCTTGAGGAAGAACTTGGGCATCGGCGTACGACGGTGCAGGGCGTACTGGAGAACGAAGATGTCAGTCCAGCTGCGATGATTGGCGATCACCAGCCACCAGCGACGTCGGGCAGACCCATCGCGTAGCGATGGCGGCACGTGGATGTCCCAGCGCGGACGCAGCACATGGCGAATCCACAGGTTGTTGGTGCCGATCCAGCCCATGGCGAGGCGGTTGAGCCCCTCCAACATGTGCAACTGCAGGCGGCGCGATGGCGTGATCAGCTTGAGTGCGGCCAGCAGGTAAAGCGGCAGCGCCCAGCACAGGGTATTGATGATCAGAAAGACAAGGCTGATGACACCTCTGATACTCGACATGCATGACTCCTTCATCAGGTGGCGCCATCGTAATTCACCCAAGAGTGGATGCCCACCCCGCTTGCGTGGGGGATGGCAACCCTGCGTTGCACGAAGCGAACGCCCCTCAGGTCGAATGGCGGGGCGCACGCAGCTGTGATGAGATGCATTGCCGGTCGTGTGACGGGTCGGTGCAAGGGAAAGGTCGTGGCAGGGTTCACGTTGAAGTCACGCCGGGCACCGTCAATCATCGCCGCCGCTGCGCGACGATATCTCAGGGAGTGAGAGTGGCATGTGGTTGCAGGGACTGTTGATCGGGCTGGCGCTGGCCGCCTTCGTGTTGATTGCCATCGAGGATGTGATCCATCTCAACAAGGCCAAGACGACCTTGTTGCTGGGCACCTTCAGCTGGTTGCTGCTGTTCATCTTCGGCCCCGCGGCCCTGGCGGTGGATGATGTCCCCGAGGCCTTGAACGAGAACCTGCTCGAGATCGCCACCTTGTGGCTGTTTCTGATGGCGGCGATGACCTTCGTGGCCTTCCTCAATGCCAAGGGGCTGATCGCCAATCTGATCTACCGCCTGCTGCCGAAACGCATCGGGGAGCGCGGCCTGCTGTATCTGACGGGGCTCTTTGCCTTCGCCTTTTCATCGCTGGCCGACAACATCACCGCGACGCTGGTATCGCTGACCCTGGTGCTGTCGCTGGGCCTGGCGCCGAAGAAGACGCTGCGCTTTGCGGTGCTGGCGGTATTTGCCGTCAACTCCGGCGGCGTGGCGCTGATCACCGGGGACGTGACCACGCTGATGATCTTCCTGGCGGGCAAGGTGCGCATCAGCGAGCTGATGCTGCTGGCGCTGCCGTCCTTCCTCAGCGTGATGCTGCTGGCGACGCTACTGCTGCCCGGGCTGGGAGGCGAGGTGAACCTGGTGCGCGAGCCACGCGAGACCCGGCGTCTTGATCGTCTGGTCGCCTGGCTGTTTCTGGCCACCATCCTGTCGACCCTCGGGCTCAACGTGCTGTTTGGCGTGCCGCCGCTGCTGACCTTCCTGTTCGGGATGTCGTTGATGTTCCTGCTTGGACATGTCGCCGAACGGCGCAGCGACAGCGAAGAGCGCCGCATACTTGATTACATTCGTATTATCGAATTCGATACATTGCTATTCTTCCTCGGCATCCTGCTGATGGTCGGGGCGCTCAAGGAAGCTCGTCTGCTGGAAGGCCTGGCACAGCTCTATGCCCTGATGCCGGCGATGCAGGCCAATTATCTGGTCGGGCTGCTCTCGGCGCTGGTGGACAACGTGCCGCTGACCGCCGCAGTGCTCAAGGCGGATGTCAGCATGAACGATGCGGAGTGGCTGGCGCTGACCTATGCCGCAGGCGTGGGTGGCTCGCTGCTGGTGATTGGCTCCGCCGCCGGGGTGATCGCGCTTTCCAAGGTGCGCGAGGTGAGCTTCATGAGTTATCTGCGCTTCTTCCCGGCGTTGTTGCTGGCCTACAGCGTGGGCTATCTGGGGGCATACTGGCTGGGCGGGCAGATCACGAATACGCCAGTGACATTGGCGCTCTCGTCTCTAGGCTGATTTGAGGGGTGCTGGGGGGGTGTTCACTACGGCCACAGCCGCTGCCACAGTGGCCGTCTGATGCACTGCCAGATGCGTGGTCGGAAGGGGAATTGGCGCTGTTTGCGGTCGGCTGATCATTTTTTGATCAATCTGTCTGCGCTCGCCTGATCTCGATGGCGATACCTAGATGTACAGAGATTCTTCACAGCTTTTTCCACAGCTTCTGTTGATAACCTGTCTGCGACGTTAGGTTTAGAGGATCAGGCACAAGGCGCAGGCATGGCGGGGGAAAGCGGCGGGGGAAGCGGCGAGTCGTGCAGTGATGACATCATGAGGTGATGCCATGAAGAGTGATGGCAAGAGAGGGTGTGAAGGGTATGGCATGACAGGTCATGTCACTCTCTGAACACAAGAGCCCCCTACGCATGCGCAGGGGGCTGAATGCGACTCATCTCATTGCGCAGTGCTGCCAAGAGGCCATTACGCGCTGAGCTGGCACAGCGTATGTTCCGGCAGCAGTTGTTCTGCGGGACGCTGTTTTCCTTCTTGCTGAGTCGTCACCGGTGCCGTCGCCAGCAGGGCGATGCCGCCCAGCACCACCATATGCTCGTCACCGTCCGCGAACACCATGCGCTGGGCGTGGGCCGGGTAGTAGTGATACTGCAGCTTGGGATTGATGGGCAGTACCGCATGATGGCGCCCGGTCTGCGGTGCCATGCCGTAGGCCAGCATGCCCTCGCAGACCGCTTCCAGCGTTTCGCCAAGCTCTTCGGCATTGAAGCCGACATGGTGCAGGCGCGGCCCCATCACGGAGAGCCAGGCAGCCAGCGGGTTGGCCTCGAGCAGGCGCTCGAAGGTCGGCCAGTCCGGCATGTCCCACGGACGGCAGGGCGCGAGCAGGTTCTGACCCTTGCAGTCATCACGATGACTCTGACTGATCAGGCGCTTGAGCAGGTCACGGTGCATCGGCGGCAGGCTGTTGGCCTGCAGTTCCGCCAGCATGACGGCAGCGCCACCATCCGGGGGAAGCAGCAGATCGACCAGCAGGCCGCGGTCGGCCATGGCGTACTGTTTCACGCGGCGATAGCCCTGGTGGTACAGGCTGGGTAACAGTTTCTCGCTTCTGAAAGGCCCCTGATTCAGCGTCAGGAACATCAGATATTCAGGGTTGATGCTGTCTGGCCAGATATCCAGCGCCCCGATGTCGGGGTGGCGATGGACGAAGTCCAGCCATAGCTGCTGTTGGAATTCCTTGCGTTGCATGATGCCTCCTTGGACGGCCCCTATGACCTCAGTGCTGGAGCGATTATAGGTAGTCGTGCAAAGGGGTATTCAACGCCATTATCCGTTTTTTCGCGTTTCTTGATCGGAGAGTAAAAATGCCAGTGCTGGTGGCGTATTGCGTGGTTCTCATGGTGTGGTCGACGACACCGCTGGCCATCTCGTGGAGCGCTTCGGGCTGGCTGCCTGCCTGGTCGGCGATGGGCAGAATGTTAATTGCCGCATGCCTTGGTTACCCATTGTTACGCATGATGGGGCTGAAAATGGACCTTTCGCGTGGGGCACTGCGCAGCTACTCGGCAGCCGCTCTGGGTATCTGGGGTGGCATGTACTTCGCCTACCTGTCTGCGGCCTGGTTACCAAGCGGTATCATGTCGTTACTGTTTGGACTGGCACCATTGCTATCAGGGCTTTATGCACGCTGGTGGTTGAAAAGTGCTCCACTTGACAAGTTGCAGTGGATGGGGTTTGCGTTGGCATTGAGTGGACTGGCCGTCGCGGTCTCGGATTCCCTGGCGTTGCCGCCGGGCAGCTGGAAGGGAGTCTTGACCATGCTGCTGGCCGTCAATTGCTTCGCCGCCTCGGGGGTACTGGTGCAGCGCGAACGGGCAGGGCTGCATCCGCTGGTGCAGACGGAGGGTGCGCTGCTGGTCTCGCTGCCGCTCTATCTGGTGTGTGCGCTGATCGTCGATGGCGTGCCGCAGGCCCTGCCGGAGGGGCGGCCGATGGCGGCCATCCTCTACCTTGGCATCTTCGGCTCGCTGATCGGCTACCTGTGCTACTACTTCGTGCTGTCACGCCTGTCGGCCAGTACGGTGGCGCTGGCGACCTTGATCACCCCCATCTTCGCCATGAGCCTGGGCGCGGTGCTCAATGATGAGCTGATCTCCAGCCGCGTGCTCGCTGGGGCCTTGCTGATCGTGATCGGGCTGTGCGCCTATCTGTTCGGCCCGCAGTGGCGGGCGCGCCTGACGTCCCGCCGCCTGTCGCAGGGCTGAGCAGGACTCGGGCCGCTCGCCTTTCGAGGAATCGGGTCTGCACGCAAGGTGTTGCCGAGTGCCCCAACGACAAGGGCCGCCCCTGCCGGGGCGGCCCTTGTGTCTTTTCAGGCGCCACGGAGCGCTCTGGCGAGTCGTGCGACGTCAGTCCTGATTGTTCTGGAACAGACGCTTGAGCTCTACCATGGCGGCCTGCTCGCTGTTGACGAGCGCTTTCTGGTCGTGACGGTGCTCGTAGTTCTGCTTGAGCATGTTGTCATCCATTTCCCGGAACGCACGCGCCACTTCCGCCGCGCGAGCACTGGGATAGCCCATCGCCACCAGCAGTTCTCCGCCCATCTCCAGGCTGCTGGCGTAGGTGTCACGAATCACGTGCTCCACGCCCAGTTCCATCAGCTCCCAGGCGTGGTGGCGGTTACGGGCACGCACGAACAGCTTCAGGTGCGGGAATTGATGGCGCACCATGCGCACTATGCCTGTCGAGGTCTCGGCATCATCGACCGCCACCAGCATGATCCTGGCCTGCTCGGCACCCGCCGCCCGCAGCAATTCGGCGCGGCTGGCATCGGCGTAGAAGATGCGCGACCCGAACTGACGCACGAACTCGACCTGGGTGATATTGGGGTCAAGCGCGGTGAAGTTGATGCCCTGGCTCTTGAGCATGCGCGCGCTGATCTGGCCGAAGCGGCCGAAGCCGGCGATCACCACCTGCGGCGTTTCCTCACCGAAGTCCTCGTCATAGGGGCGCTTGGCTTCGCTGGTGGCGCCGAGGTGGCGGGCATAGCGATAGAGGAAGGGCGTGGCAGCCATCGACAGGGTCACCGCACTGATCACCAGGCTGGTGAGGGTCTGATCGAAGATGCCGGCGGCCATGCCGGCGGTCAACAGCACGAAGTCGAACTCACCACCCTGTGACAGGACCGCGGCCAGCGGCAGGGCCTCGGCCATCTTGAGGCGTGCGACGCGTCCGACCAGCGTGATGACGATGACCTTGCCGAACATCAGCGCCAGCGTCAGCGCCAGCACGGTCAGCGGACGCTCCATCACCAGCGACACGTCGACCGACATGCCCACGGCCATGAAGAACAGCCCCAGCAGCAGCCCCTTGAAGGGCTCGATGTTGGCTTCCAGCTCGTGACGGTAGACGGTATCGGCCAGCAGTACCCCGGCCAGGAAGGCGCCCAGGGCCATGGACAGCCCCACCCATTCCATCAGCAGCGCCGTGCTGATCACCACGAACAAGGCCGCGGCGGTGAAGATCTCGTGGATCTCGCTGCGCGCGACCATCTTGAGCAGGCGCGGCACGACAAGGCGCCCGACGATGATGACCGCCGCGATCATGCCGATGCCCTTGGCGATGCCGATCCAGTTGGTGCCGGTGGAGGCATCGAAGTTGTCAGCGAACAGCGGCATCAGGGCCAGCAGCGGGATCACCGCCAGGTCCTGGAACAGCAGGATGGCGAAGGTCGACTGGCCGTGCGGCGTCGCCAGCTGCTGATTCTCGCTCAATACCTGCAGCGCGAAGGCGGTCGAGGACAGCGCCAGAATCAGGCCCAGCAACACGGCGGCGGGCAATTCCAGCCCCAGCCACAGGCCGACAGGGGTGAGCAGGGCGCCGCACAGCAGCATCTGGGCGCTGCCCAGGCCCGCAAGCTTGAGGCGCATGTCCCACAGGCGCTTGGGCTCCAGTTCCAGTCCGATCATGAACAGCAGCATGACGACCCCGAATTCGGCGAAGTGCAGCACTTCGCCAGGCTCCGAGATGAAACCGATCAACGACGGACCCAGCAGTACCCCGATGGCCAGATAGCCCAGGATGGAGCCGAGGCCCAGACGCTGGAAAAGTGGCACGGCAACCACCGCGCACCCCAGCAGCACGGCGCCTTCCATCAACATGTTCATGTGCGTGTCCTTGTGCATACACGGGCGGAGAAGGCAGCGATTGTCGCTGCCCCCTCCTTTTGTCGCAAGCGGCAAGGTGCGCAAGACGCGACCTTGTGTGCTGCGTTGTGGTGCGAGTAAGCGTCGTGACCAGGGGCGGGAGGCGGTGACGCAGGCACAAAAAAGCCCCCGCCAATGGCGAGGGCTTCAGCAGTGAAGCGGCTGATGGCGGCGATCAGGCCTGCGGCATCAGAGCTTCGTCCTGCACGTACTGGTTGAACTCGGTGAAGCCACCGATGTGGGTCTGATCGACGAAGATCTGCGGCACGGTCTCGACCGGCTTGCCGATGGTCTTTTCCATGTCGGCCTTGCTGATGCCTTCGGCATGGATGTCGATGTAGCGGAAGTCGAAATCATCGCGCTTGGCGGTGAGCTCTTCCGCGAGGTCCTTGGCGCGGACACAGAAAGGGCAACCCGGACGACCGAAAATGACTGCAAGCATGAGACTCTCCTAAGGTTCGTGACTCTCGTTCAGCCCGTACTGGGTGGGCCGAGAAAATGGCGCCGGCACTGCCGGTGAGTAATCGATGACCGCCATTGTGCTTGAGCCTGCCCGGGTTTGCCAATTGAGCCGTACTACCAAAGTCATTGGGGCAATCAATCACTGCCGTGCTGAGGATTAGCCCATCAGCAGCAGATTGGCGCCAAAGCCACCGACGATCAGCAGCGTGAACAGGATCAGCGCGAGCAGGAAAGGCTTCATGCCCAGTGAGCGCAGACGATCGATGCGAGTCTCGACGCCCAGGCCCGCCATGGCCATGGTCAGTGCCACGCTGCCGAGAGTAGAGAGGCTTGAGTGCACTGCCGCCGGGATCGCGCCGGTGCTGTTGATGCCAGCCATTGCGATGAACCCCAGCGCGAACCATGGAATCGTCATGCTGCCGCCGGTTTCGCGGTCATCGCCCTCGGCGCGGGCACGCATGGCCCACAGCTTCGGCAACAGCAGCAGGAAGGGTACCAGCATCATCACGCGCATCAACTTGACGATCAGCGCATTGGCCAGGGCGTCCGGGCCGACCGCTTCACCGGCGGCCACGACCTGAGCGACCTCGTGGATGGTGGAGCCGATATAGATGCCGAACAGGCCTTCATGCATGCCACTCAGCGGGTAGAGCAGCGGGTAGACCAGCATCGCCAGCGAGCCGAACAGCACCACCGTGGCGACGGCCATGGCGGTGGCCGCCGGGCGTGCCTTGATCATCGATTCGGTCGCCAGTACCGCCGCGGCGCCACAGATGGCGGAACCGGCACTGGTCAGCAGTGCGGTGTCGCGGTCCAGCCCCAGCCAGCGCGTGCCGATGAAGTAGCCGCTGCTCAGCACCGCGGTGATCACCAGCACATCGAGGAAGACGACGCTCCAGCCCAGGCCGAGAATCTGCTGCAGGGTGATGGAGAGGCCGAACAGGATGATGCCGAGACGCAGCAGCTTCTTGGTCGCGATATGCAGCCCCGGGGAGAGCGCCGCGGCGTGCCGGCTGGTGATCGGCAGGTTGCCGACCACGATACCGCACAGCAGGGCGAAGACCAGCGGGCTGATGCCGGTGGAGGCCAGCGCCGGAATGGAATGCAGTGCCAGTCCCACCAGGGTCAGGCCGCCACACAGGGCGAGGCCCGGCAACATGCGGCGCAAGCGCTCGGCAGTGGCGGGGGGAGTCAGGGTCTGTGCGTCCATGAGCATTCTCCTTGAGGAAAGTGGCCTATCCCGTGCGGAACATGGCCTGTCTTGTTATGGGTCGTGCGCTGGCGTGGGGTGCACGGCTGTCATCGGCAAGGGCGCTTGAGTCTGCGTCGCTTGCTTAGTGTCTCTGGTTTGATGATTAGTCTATTCGGGAATATTATTCGGCAGTTAGTCGATTATTCTTTTATTACATACCGGAAAAACCGATATGCAGATCCACATCACGCTGCGCCAGTTGCAAGTGTTCGTGGCGGTGACCCGCCACGGCTCCGTCAGCGCCGCGGCGCGCGAGATCGGCCTGTCGCAATCGGCGGCGAGTCAGGGGCTATCCGAGCTTGAGCGTCATCTCGAGGTGCAGCTGTTCGAGCGCCTCGGTCGCCGCCTGGCCCTGAACGCCAATGGTCGTCGCCTGTTGGCGCGCGCCGAGCAACTGCTGGAACAGACCCACGCGCTGGAGCTGGAGGCGCGTGAGCCCGGCGTGGTGGATGGCAACCTGCGTGGCGAGCTGGAAATCGCTGCCAGCGCCACCATCGGCACCTGGTTGTTGCCGGGGCTGGCGGGGGCCTTCATGCGCGAACATCCGGGCACCGAGCTCAACCTGCGTCTGCGCAATACCCATCAGGTGGTGGAGGCGGTGCTCAACTATGACGCCGAACTCGGCCTGATCGAGGGTGACTGCCATGCGCCGCGCCTGATGAGCCAGACCTGGCGCGAGGATGAGCTGGTGGTGGTGGCGCCCCCGAGCCATCCGCTGGCCGTGCGTGGCGTGGCGCTCAGCGATGAGGACCTCGCCACCGCCGACTGGATTCTGCGCGAGGGGGGCTCGGGCACGCGGGCGGTCTTCGAGCGTGCACTGCACGGGCGGATCGAGCGCCTCAAGGTACGCATGGAGCTGGGCCAGCACGAGGCCATCAAGCAAGCCGTATTCGCCGGGCTGGGGCTGGGATGTCTGTCGCGGCTGTCAGTGGCGGCCGAGATCGCGCGTGGCGAGCTGGTGGTGCTGGCCACGCCCCAGCTCAACCTGAAGCGGCGCTTCTCGATGCTGTGGCACCCGGAGCGTTACCGCAGCCCGCTGTGGCAGGCGGTCAAGGTCTATCTGGAAGCCAGCCCGCGCTGAGCCGTCGAGGACGGAGCCGCCGCGCGCTTGATAGTTTGCTAACATAGGCGCTCCCCGCGAGCCGGCTGCCGCCGAGCCACGCCGCTGAGCCACGCCGCTGAGCCTGAGCTACCGCGCCTGAGCTACTGCGCCTGAGCCACGGGGAGCGTAACGGTCTGTCTAGCGTCCATGGAGATGATGATGAGCACAACGGTCGAGCTTTATTACCACGAGAGCGATGCTCGTGATGGCGCCGAGGAACAGACAACGAGCCAGCAGGACGCGACGCCGCTGGTCATTCTTCACGGCCTGTTCGGCAGTGCCGACAACTGGCGTTCGCATATCAAGTCTTGGTCGCGGACGCGCCGCGTGATCGCGGTGGATCTGCGCAACCACGGCCGCAGCCCGCACGTGGCCGGCATGAGCTACCCCGAGCAGGCCGCGGATGTCATCGCGCTGCTCGACCGCCTCGCCATCGAGCGCTGTGACCTGCTGGGCCACTCGATGGGCGGCAAGGTCGCCATGCAGGTCGCACTCGAGGCGCCCGAGCGTCTGCGCAGCCTGCTGATCGCCGATATCGCGCCGGTCGCCTATGGCCACGGGCATGACGATATCTTTGCCGCCTTCGAGGCGGTACGTGACGCGCGCCCGGCCTCACGCAAGGAGGCCGACACGGTGATGGCGCAGCATGTCGATACCCCGGCCATTCGCCAGTTCCTCGCCACCAATCTGGTGCGTCTCGACGATGGCGCCATGGGCTGGCGCGTCGGGCTGGACCATATCGCGGCGGGCTACCCGCAGATCGTCGAGGCGCCGCACGGTCAGGGGCCAATCGAGCTGCCGGCGCTGCTGCTGTGGGGCTCGCGCTCCAACTATGTGCAGGCCGAGGGCCTGGCGACGATGCGCGAGCACTTCCCTGCGCTGGAAGATGACTCGCTGGAGGCCGGCCATTGGCTGCACGCCGAGCGTGCCAGCGAGTTCCAGCAGGCGGTGGTGGCGTTCCTTGATCGCGTCGCACGCGCTTGAGTACGCCGAGCAGCCACTCCGAAAATCGTCAGCCGGCCGCGAGCGAGCGGGTCATCCCGCCGGTGACCACCCACGAGCGCCTGGTGGTGGCGCTGGTCACCCTGCTGCAGTTCGCCGTCATCATGGGCTTCACCATGGTGATGGCGCTGGGCCCCGACTTTGCCACCTCGCTGGGCATTCCGCTGGATCACCTTGGCTATATCGTCGGCAGTTATCCGCTGGCCGCCGCGGTGGGCACTCTGCTGTGGACGCGACACGCCGATCGCTTCGATCGGCGCTGGGCGGTGTTGGGCTTCCTGTTCGGCGCGGCGCTCTGTCACCTGATCGCCAGCTTTGCCACCGACTTCGAGACCTTGCTGGCGGCGCGCATGCTGGGCGGCCTGTTCGGCGGGCCGGCGGCGGCGACGGCGCTGGCCATCGTGATCGACGTGGTGCCGGGAGTACGTCGGGGGCGTGCCATGGGCCTGGTGATGGGTGCCTTCTCGGTGGCCTCGGTGCTGGGGCTGCCGTTTGCGCTGTGGCTGTCGCAGGGCTTCGGCTGGCAGGCGCCATTTCGCGCCGTGGCGCTGTTGGCGCTGCTGGTGTGCGGGCTGCTGGCCTGGATACTGCCGCCTATCCGCGGCCATCTCGATAACCCCGAGACACGTCAGCGCAGCCGCAAGGGCACCACGATCCTGAAGATCCTGGCCCAGCCCGACCATCGGCTGGGGTTGGCGCTGATCGCCACGGCGATGTTCAGCAACTTCCTGGTGATTCCCAACCTGGCAAGCTATCTGCTGTTCAATCTGGGCCTGCCGCGTGAGGATCTCGGTGGGCTCTACATGATCGGTGGCGGCCTGTCGCTGGTCGGCATGCAACTCACGGGGCGGCTGTGTGATCGCTATGGCTGTGTCTGGCCGGGCACCATCACCTGCCTGATGACGGCGCTGGTCGGCTGGGCCTTCCTACTGCATTCGCCGGGACCGTCGCTGATCTGGATCGGCTTCGGCGCCTACATGCTGTTCTCGTCGGCGCGGCGTGTGACCCAGAATACGCTCAACAGCTTCATTCCCGCCGACCACGAGCGAGCGGCCTTCACCAGCACCCAGAGTGCCGTGCAGCATCTGAGTTCCGCCGCCGGCAGCTATGTGGGCGCCGGACTGCTGGTCAGCACCCCGAGCGGCGCGTTAGAGGGCATGCCGCTGCTGGTCGCGGTGCTGATGATCGCGCTGGTGATTCAGCCGCTGCAGATCCTGTGGCTGTCGCGTCGCCTGGCACGCCGCTAGCGCTTGTC
>NZ_CFDJES010000005.1:28839-30217 GCF_983723665.1 Cobetia sp.
GTTGACGTCGACGGCCAGGTGGCTCAGCGACTGGCGCTTCTTGATCATGCCGCGCTCGAACAGGAAGTCCTCGAAGTCACGGTAGCGGCCGGCATCCAGCGCGGCAGGACGCAGCGCGAAGCGCGGTAGGGTGGCGTACCAGGCTTCCTTGTTGAGCTCGGTATCCAGTGCCGGGTCGGAGTCGCGGAACATCTCCCAGCCCTGGTCCGGATGGTTGATGATCCAGGCGGTGGCTTCGCCGACGGCGGCGAGGAAGCCGGCGTACTGGGCCTGCTTGCGCTCGTAGCTGTCGCTGTTGGCGACGAAGATCAGCTCGTCATAGGTCGGCACGCCTTCTTCCTCGATGTAGAAGGCGCGGCCCTTGACGCCTTCCTGGGCCATCTGGGCCAGCTCGAAGTTGCGGAAGGCGCCGGTGACGGCATCGACCTTGCGCGTCAGCAGTGACGGCGTCAGCGAGAAGTTGACGTTGGTCAGCGTGATGTCATCCAGCGTCAGGCCGCTGTGCTGCAGCATGGTGGAGAGCAGCACTTCCTCGACGCCGCCTACCGAGTAGCCGACCCGCTTGCCCTTGAGGTCGGCGATCGACTGGATGTCGCTGTCGGCGCGCACCACCACCACATTCAGCGGCGTGGCGACCAGGGTGCCGATACGCACCAGCGGCAGGCCCTGATCGATCTGCAGGTGCAGCTGCGGCTGATAGCTGATGGCGATGTCGACGCGCTCGGCGGCGGCCAGCTTGGGCGGCACGCTCGGGTCGGCGGGGGCGATCAGCTCGACATCAAGACCGTGCTTCTTGAACAGGCCCAGCTCCTGCGCCAGCACCAGCGGGGCGTGGCCGGGGTTGGTGTACCAGTCGAGCATGACCTTGTACTGCGTCAATGGCTGCTCGGCGGTGGCAGCGTCCTTGGTAGCGTCATTGGCAACGCCCTTCGAGTCAGCATCAGCGCTCTGTTCGTCGCTGGCGGCTGGTTCAGCGCCGTTCTTGGCCTGCTCGGCGGCGCCGGCGGTCGCTTCCACGGCTTCCTGGCTTGCCACCGGCGCCGAGGCGGTCGAGTCACCGTTCACTCCGACCTCGGCCTGCTGAGCGACGATTTCCGGCGCTGACTGGGTGCTGGTGGCGGGTTCTGCCTCGGCGGCGTGGGCCGACATGGCGGTGGCTGGCAGGCTGCTCAGGCACAGCGTGGTCAGCAGGGTGGCGAAGGCGGTGGACAGCAGCGAGGCACGCGGTGAACGTGTCGGCTGCGCTTTGCGCCGTGGCGCCGATGACGAAAGAGACATGGCGGAGTTCCTTGTGATCACAGGGTAGTGGTGCTGCCGTTCGTGGGCGGCAGTCGTCAGGCTCATGCAATTTGTGTCGAGCGTCGTTGCGTCTTTCGGT
>NZ_CFDJES010000005.1:30317-31984 GCF_983723665.1 Cobetia sp.
CGGTCGCGGTGCCAGGGCATCAGGGCGCGCAGCAGCGCATCCAGCGAGAAATAGAGCAGCAGGGAGAAGGCGACCAGCACCAGCAGGGCGGCGAACATCAGGTCGATCTCCATGCGCGCGTTGGCGTTGAGCATCAGATAGCCCAGCCCCTGACTGGCACCGGCCCATTCCCCGATGACGGCGCCGATGGGGGCGGCGGTCGCGGCCATTCGAATGCCGGAGGCCAGTGCCGGCAGCGCGGCGGGCAGCTGGATGTGGATCAGTCGGCGCCATGGGCTGGCACCCAGGGTATGGGCAAGATCCAGCCAGCCCTGCTGGGTCTGGCGCAGGCCGTCGTAGCCGGTGGAGGCGACCGGGAAGTAGATGATCAGTGTCGCCATCACCACCTTGGACAGCATGTCATAGCCGAGCCACAGCACCAGCAGCGGCGCGATCGCGAACAGCGGTATCACCTGGCTGATCAGCAGCATCGGCAGCAGCGTGCGGCGCAGGCGGGGAATGAAGGCCAGCGCCAGCGCGGTGGCAAGGCCGAGCAGAATGCCCAGCACCAGCCCGGCCAGTATCTCGCTGATGGTGACGCCAGCGTGATGGGCCAGCAGCGGCGCCTTCTCGATCAAGACCTCGAGCACGGCCTGCGGCGTGGGCAGAATGTAGGGCGGTACGGCGGTGACGGCAATGATCAGCTGCCACAGCCCCAGCAGGAGCAGCGCGCTTATGACGAGGTGACGCATGGCGTGCAGACGTTTCATGCGGCCTCCTCGCTATCACGCAGGCGGGCGATCAGTTGTGCCTGCGCCGGTGGCAGGGCCGGGTCATCCAGTGGCACCGGGCGTGCGGCGCCAAGCCCCGGCAGGCGTTCCAGCTCGGCGCCGTGGCCCGGGAGGCTCGACGGGCGCAGCACCAGCAGCTGATCGGCGAGGCGCAATGCCTCCAGCGGGTCATGGGTCACCATCAGGACGGTGCGGCCCTTGAGCAGGCGGCTGGCCAGATCATGCAGCTCCAGACGGGTGATGGCATCCACCGCCGAGAACGGCTCGTCCATCATCACGACCGGCGCCTGCTGGTAGAGTGTGCGGGCGAGGGCGACGCGCTGGCGCTGACCGCCCGAGAGGGCGTCCGGCCAGGCCTGCTCACGGCCCTCAAGCCCGACCGCGGCCAGCAGTTCATGAGCAAGCTTGCGATTGCGCGGCCGCCGGCGCAGGTCATCGCCCAGCCACAGGTTGTCGATGACGCGCCGCCACGGCAGCAGCAGGTCCTGCTGCGCCATCCAGGCCACGCGGTCGGTCAGCGGCTGACCGTCATCGGTGGCGAGGTCGAGCTGGTGGAGGTCTGACATCTCAAGGCCGGCCAGCAGGCGCAGCAGCGAACTCTTGCCGCAGCCGGAGCGCCCCAGCAGTGCCGTCCAGCTACCGGCTTCCAGACGCGCGGAAATATCGCGGAACAGCGTGTGGCCGGCGTAATCGATTCGTGCGTTGTTGAGGGTGAGTCCCAGCGACACAGGCAATTCCGTGGTCAGGCGGCGTGCCGGCAGGAGGAAGCAGGTGACGCGCCGTGCAGGGCACGCGTCGGGGATTCCCTCCGCCGGTATCAACCGGATCAGGTTCCAGGGGTTGTCGCGCGACGTATCGCTGCGGCTCTCAGCCCATCCTCGGGCACCCCCATCCAGG
>NZ_CFDJES010000005.1:32084-35005 GCF_983723665.1 Cobetia sp.
GGTGGGCAGGGCAGAGGTGGCGTGCGAAACGGACTATGCCGATGTGCCACGCCTTGGGTATGCTGAGCATTACTGTAACAAGACGTGTAGCCCAAGGAGATCATCATGCCCGACACACCGGATCTCTCGACCTGTTCCAGTTATCCCGTTCCCCCACGGCGGCCGAGCACGGCTGAGGCCGTGGGCGAGCCGCGTCCCGTGCCCAGGGGCTGGCCCGAGGAGTCACTGACCCGCCGGCTCTCGACCTATCTGGGTCAACCGCTCGAGCCGCTGGCGCTCGCCTGGCCGGATAGCGCCAACTGGCTATGGCGCCAGCGTGGCGGCACGCCCGGCCTCATCAAGCTGGCGCGCACCGGCCCAGACCATGACCCCTTCTGGCGCGCCATGCGCGGGGTCTTCGGCGCCGATCGCTGGGCGACGCCGGAGGGCCTGACGCGACTAGCGGGCGCCTTGCCCGCGCGTCTGCCGATTCCGCCACTGCCCCTGACCTTTCTGGGGCGTCTCGATGGCGCGCCCATCTGGCACCTGCCGTGGTCCAGCGGGCAGCCGAGCGATCTCAGCATCACCTTCTGTGAGCTGCTGGGCGACCAGCTTGGTCGCCTGCATCAGGACACGGTGTCCGGCTTCGGCCAGCCGCTGGCGCAGCCGATGCCGCTATTGCACTGGAATACCCGCGTCACGCGCTTTCTTGCCCATCACCCGCGTCGCGCGGAGCTTGGCACGCTGCTCAAGCGCACCTTCCCGGCACCGACTCGCGCGGTGTGGTGTCTGCCGGACATGCGTGCCGATCAATACCTGTGCGCCGCCACCGGCTGGGTATGGAGCGATTGGGAAGCGCTGGTGTGGGCGCCGATCGAGTTCGACTGGGCGCTGGTGGAGTTGCTGCTGGAAACGCCGGAGCAGCGTCAGGCCTTCATGAAGGGCTATTCGCGCCATGGGCGCATGATCGATCTCGACGGCCAGCGCGAGCTGTGCCGTGCGCTGTTGTGGGCGATGGAGGCCTTCGGTCCGCGGCCCTATGCTGAGCTTGCGGCAGCCCCAGCCTGGGTCTCGCCGCGTAGCCTGGCGTGAAATCCGCGTGCTGCACGCTGCAAGTACATGAAAGGTGTGAAATTTCTCTGCAGCCCCATCGCTGACATGGAATACTGTGGGTGAGTCGTCATGGACGTCACTCGAGATCTGATGTAGGGCTTGGCGGGGGAGCACTCGTGGTAGAGAACCTGAATTATTATTTCTTGCTGGCAGGCACGCTGATCGCCTTGAGCGTGTTGGCCAGCCGCGTCTCGGCGCGTCTTGGCATGCCGCTGCTACTGCTGTTCCTCGGCCTTGGCATGCTGGCGGGTGAAGATGGCGTACTGGGCATCCAGTTCGACGACGCCTCATCCGCTTACATGATCGGTAACCTGGCGCTGGCGCTCATCCTGCTCGATGGCGGCCTGCGCACGCGGCTGTCCACGTTTCGTGCCGGCCTGAAACCGGCACTGGTGCTGGCCACCGTCGGGGTCTTCATGACCAGCGGTCTGGTGGGCCTTCTGGCCATGTGGCTGTTTGATCTCACCCTGATCGAAGGCCTGCTGGTCGGAGCCATCGTCGGCTCCACCGATGCCGCGGCGGTCTTCTCGCTGCTGGGCGGCCAGGGCGTTCACCTCAATGAGCGTGTCGGTGCGACGCTGGAAATCGAGTCCGGCACCAACGACCCGATGGCGATCTTCCTGACCATCACGCTGGCCGAGATCCTGACCGGTCAGCTCTCCGGCGTCGCGTCGGGCATCATGAGCTTCCTGCTGCAGTTCGGTGTCGGCGCCGCCATGGGCATCGCCGGCGGCTGGCTGATCGCCCGTCTGATGCGCTATCTGGACCTCGCGCCCGGCCTCTACTCGCTGCTGGCGCTGGCGCTGGGCCTGAGTCTGTTCGCCACCACCAACGAGATGGGCGGCAGTGGTTTCCTTGCCATCTATCTGTGCGGCCTGATGATCGGCAATCACCCCGGCCGGCATCTGGAGCACATCCTACCGGTGCATGATGGCCTGGCGCATCTCTCGCAGATCGTGCTGTTCCTGATGCTGGGCCTTCTGGTCTCGCCCTCGACCATGCTGCAGTTCGCGCTGCCGGCCGCCATCCTCAGCGTGGCGCTGATTCTGGTGGTGCGCCCGCTGGCGGTCATCCTGTGTCTCAAGCCGTTCTTCCGCTTCCGCTGGCGCGAGCTGTGGTTCATCAGCTGGGTCGGGTTGCGAGGGGCGGTGCCGATCGTGCTGGCGATCTTCCCGGTGATCACCGGGGTCGAGAATGCCGGTCTCTACTTCAATGTCGCCTTCTTCGTGGTCATCATCTCGCTGCTGGTGCAGGGCTCGTCGCTGGCGCCGATGGCGCGCAAGCTGCGGGTGGTGGTGCCGCCGGGCGCACAGCCCAGTCGCCGCAACCTGCTCGGCATCATGCCGGTCAATGACTACGAGATGCTGGTCTATCGCGTCGACAACACGGCGCTGGAAGGCGTGGCGCTGCGCATGCTGCGCTTCCCGTCGGGGGCCAAGGTCGGGGCGCTGTTCCGCAACAAGGTGCTGATCCACCCCAAGGGCAGCACCTGCCTGCATCAGCAGGATGTGCTGTGCGTGGTGGGGCGCTCCTGTGATGTGCCGAGCCTCAACCGCATGTTCAATGGCGAGAGTCTGCAGCACGAGCAACGCGCCTTCTTCGGGACCTTCACGCTGGAAGGCGATGCCAACATGCAGGATATCGCCGATGTCTACGGCTTGACGCTCTCCCAGGGCGAGCACCACCTGACCATCGCCGAATTCATCACCCGGCGAGTCGGCGGGGTGCCGGTGGTCGGCGACGATGTCGACTGGCATGGTATCCACTGGGTGGTGAACGAGGTGGAAGGCAATCGCATCACCAAGGTCGGCCTGCGACTGCACTGAGTC
>NZ_CFDJES010000005.1:35105-43774 GCF_983723665.1 Cobetia sp.
TACGACGCCCCCATTGCACTGCGTGTAATGGGGGCGTCGTGTTTGGACTCATCAATATCGTATTCTGTTGATGTCAGGCCAATTTGTCCGTGACAGCGCCTGGCCACCGATTGTGGCCAGCGACAAGGAGGTGACTACATGGCCAGCCCACATCCTCATCTCGCGGGCTTTCTGCGACGATTCGAGCAATTTCCGCCCGGACTCACGGCGGATGAGAAGACCTTTCATGCCACCTTCAACGTGGTCTACGTGCTGGCGGTCAGCTGCCATCTGCTCTACGCCATCCTGCTGTTATGGCTGGGCGAGATGGGTATTCTGGCGCTGAATCTGGCGATGCTGATCGTCGATCTGGTCTGCCTGCAGCTGCACCGTGCTCGCCGTGAAGCCCTGGCGGCCACACTGATGGCGCTGGGCACCTGCGCGCAGATCAGCTTCTCGCTGCGCTATTTCGGCTCGGAGGCCGGGTTCGATTACTTCTACTTCGGCGCCTTGCTGTGCATCTACTCGATCCGCATGTCGTTCATGCGGCGCGTTCTTCTGTGCGCAGCCTGCCTGAGCATGCCGCTACTGGCCTACATCATCCTGATGTTGGAAGGGCCGACCAATCCGCTGCCCGCCGGCTGGATGCTGGCATTTCGCATCATCAATCTGGGCGTCTTGACCATCTTCTTCACGCTGGTGCTGGTGCAGATGGGCTGGTCGGTGGAGCGCCTGCAGCAGCGTTTCGAGACGGGAGGGCGCTTCGATGCACTGACCGGCGCCCTGAGTCGCGCCGAGCTGGTCGACAGCGGGCGTGGCATGTTGATCAACAACGGGGCGCTGAGCGTGATGATGGTGGATGTCGACCATCTGGCGCTGATCAACGAGACCTGGGGTCGCCAGGCCGGCGATCAGGTGCTCAAGGAGCTGGTGCGGCGCATGCGCAGCATCCTGCGCGGGGAGGACCTGGTCGGGCGCTATGGCGGCGAGGAGTTCGTGCTGTTATGCCCGGGGCTGCATGGCGAGCGCGTCGATCAGGTGGCAGAGCGCCTGTGCAAGGGCGCCTCGGCGTTGCCGTTCGTCATCAATGACGGCCTCAACAGTCTGGATGTCAATCTGTCGATCGGTGTCGCCCAGCGTCAGTCCGGCGACAAGGACCTGGAAGGCCTGATCGCCAAGGCCGACGTCAATCTGTTCCGCGCCAAGCAGGACGGCGGCAATGGCTTCGTCAGTGACACCCAGCTGGGCCCCGTGGGTGGGCCGGGCATCGCCGCCATCAATTGAGCGCAATTCACTGCGCGCAGAGTCTTGTGCACAGAGGTTTGCGTATAGAGATTTGCGAACAAAGCTTGGTATACAACCCAGCACGCCCCCGGAGAATGACGTTCATGTCTCCGGGGGCGTGCGTGTGTCAGGGCATCATCAGGCTTGCCCTGAGAAGAGTCAGCGGCGGTTGGACTGGCGACGACGGCTCTTGCTTGCGGACTTGGGGGCGTAGTCGCTGTTCGAGGCCGGTACCGCGAGCTTGGGCGCAAAGCCTTCCACGACTTCGCGTGTCACGAAATAGCCCAGGTGCTGCTCGATGGCGCACAGGTTGCGGAAGTCATCACGCGAGACCAGCGAGATGGCTTCACCGCTCGCCCCGGCACGGCCGGTACGCCCGATGCGGTGGACATAATCCTCGGCGGCGTCCGGCAGGTCGTAGTTGACCACGCGCTGCAGGTCATCGATGTCGATGCCCCGCGCGGCAACGCCGGTGGCCACGAGATACTTGATGGTGCCGGCCTTGAAGTCGGCCAGCAGCTGCTCGCGCATTGCCTGGCTGCGACCGCTGTGGAAGGACTCGGCGGCGATGTCACGCTTCTCCAGCTGACTCACCAGCTTGGCGGCGCCGCGCTTGGTCTCGATGAAGATCAGCGCCTGCTGCCACTGCTTCTCGTGAATCAGATGGCTCAGGAGGGCGGACTTGAACTCCTTGTCGACCGTGATCAGATACTGGCTGATATCCGGCGCGGTGACGTTCTCCGGTGCGACCATGATCTCGACGGCGTCCGTCACTGCGGTCTTGGCGAGCACGCGCACCTGGGCCGAGAGCGTGGCCGAGAACAGCAGGTTCTGGTGCTCTCTGGGCAGCTTCTCGACGATCTTGTTGATGTCGGCGATGAAGCCCATGTCGAGCATGCGGTCCGCTTCGTCGATGACGAGGGTGCGTGTCTCGTCGAGATGGATCGCGCGGCGGGTCAGCATGTCCAGCAGGCGGCCGGGCGTCGCCACCAGAATGTCCACGCCCTCGATCAGGCGTTGTTGCTGGGGTTCGATCTCCACGCCGCCATACATCGCCATGGAGCTGACTTCCAGATACCGGGCGTAGTGCTGGATGTTGTCTTCGACCTGGATCGCCAGCTCCCGCGTCGGCGTCAGGATGACGGCATGTACGCGCTTGGCACGCACCTTGGGCGCTTGCTGCAGGGTCTGCAGTATGGGCAGCACGAAGCTTGCCGTCTTGCCGGTACCCGTCTGGGCGGCGGCGATCAGGTTGTCACCGGCCAGTACGACGGGGATCGCCTTCTCCTGGATGGGAGTCGGGGTCTGGTAGCCTTGCTCGGTGACGGCCTTGACGATGGAATCGCTCAAACCAAGGGCAGAAAATGGCATGGTGTCTCGACTTGTCTAGAGGGGGAGGGGCAAGCGCACATTCTGCGGCAAGGAATGTCTGGCGCAGTGATGCTCACTGTAGCCGAAAGTCCGCTGACGGCCCGGCGCATCATTGGCCATCGCTGCTCAGGCAGGGTAGCGAAGTGGCGGCGATGGGCGCTGCGCGGCAACAATGAAAAAGCCCCGCCTACCTGAAGTAGACGGGGCTTTCGGAATTCAAGGTGGTGGAGGGACAGGGATTCGAACCCTGGGTAGGCTATTAACCTACGCCGGTTTTCAAGACCGGTGCATTCAACCGCTCTGCCATCCCTCCGACTCACGGAGCGAAATACTACCGAACCTGATGAGAATAGCAAGAGGTAAGCGAAGAAAAATCTTCGGAAAAGCCATCGCGGACAATCACTTGCAGCAGGATGGCGCCGGGGTGAGGCCGCCGGAGCCGCCTGCTGGCACCAGACCATGAATCATGATCATGTGTCAGGCCACGAAAAAGCCCCGCCTACCTGAAGTAGACGGGGCTTTCGGAATCAAGGTGGTGGAGGGACAGGGATTCGAACCCTGGGTAGGCTATTAACCTACGCCGGTTTTCAAGACCGGTGCATTCAACCGCTCTGCCATCCCTCCGACTCACGGGATGAAATACTACGGATTTTTCAGTCAGGGTCAAGGGCTTAGCGTAAATTTCCTTGTCGTTCAGATGCTTGAAAGGTCGCACATGCCACAATGGCTGCGGAGACTGACGATGTCGTTGCCTTGCACGCGCCGGATGGTTGCCTCAATAGGGCTTTTCATCGTTCTGTCTCTTGATTAGGCAAACCCCTGAGGGCATGCTGGGGTCAAATCGATGAATCCATCGTAGCAACCTGAGGATAGACACCATGGCTAACAGCTCCTGGCAGGTCTCGCAGGATACCGCGAGCCGCTCGCTCAGTACTCACAAGGTACTGCGCAACACTTACATGATGCTGGCAATGACGCTGCTGTTCTCCGCGCTGACAGCTGGCGTGGCGATGAGCATGGGCGTCGGCCGCATGAACATCTTCGTGCTGCTGATCGGTGCCTACGGCCTGATGTTCCTGGTCCACAAGACCGCGAACTCCACCGCCGGCATCTTCGCGACCTTCGCCTTCACCGGCTTCATGGGCTTCACGCTCGGCCCGGTACTGAATGCCTACCTGAGCCTGCCCAACGGCGGCCAGCTGGTGATGACCGCGCTCGGCATGACCGGCATCACCTTCGCCGGCCTGTCCGCGGTGGCACTGGTGACGCGCAAGGACTTCTCGTTCCTGGGCAACTTCCTGTTCGCCGGCGCCATCGTGCTGATCCTGGCGATGCTGGCAGCGATGATCTTCAACATCAGCGGCCTGGCACTGGCCGTCTCCGCCGGCTTCGTGCTGTTCGCCTCCGCGGCGATCCTGTTCGAGACCAGCCAGATCATCCACGGCGGGCAGACCAACTACCTGCTGGCGACGGTGAGCCTGTACGTCTCCATCTACAACATGTTCGTCAGCCTGCTGGCCCTGCTGGGCTTCGCTTCCGACGATTGATCGTCAAGCGAAGGAACATGAGACCTGCAAACGACCCCGCCTCGGCGGGGTCGTTTGCGTTCGGGTGTCAGGTGGCGTGACTCGCGCTAGAATGGCGCCCATTCATAAGCAGTCACACGAGGTTCGCATGCGTTATGCTCTGGCCGTCTACGGCGGCCCCTACAGCCAGCAGGCCAGCCATTCGGCGCTGCGCTTTGCCGACGCCCTGCTGGCGCGCGGCCATCAGCTGACCACGGTGTTCTTCTATCACGATGGCGTCTATAACGCCGCCAACATGATGGCACCGCCCCAGGACGAGCCGCATCTGCGCGATCGCTGGCTGTCGCTTGCCGAGAACCACGCCACCCGCCTGCAGGTGTGTGTCGCGGCGGGGCTGAGACGCGGCATGCTCGATGAGCGCGAAGCGGCGCGGCATGGCAAGCAGGGGCATACCCTCGAGGCGCCGTTCGAGCTGACGGGGCTGGGCCAGCTGGTCGAGGCGACGCTGGACAATGACCACCTGATCACCTTTGCATGACGTCATTTCTTGTCGTCACTGATGATGTCACTTATCGAGTGAGGAGCAGACCATGAGCGATGTGATGACGGCGCCCCTGGCAGGCGATGACGCCGGGATGGCCGCCGGTGATCTGCTGGTCATGCTGCGCCATGGCCCGCATGGCAGCAGCTGGCTGCGCGAGGGACTGGAGGCGGCGATGGTCGCGGCCGCCTTCGGGCGCGAGGTCGGGCTGCTGTTCACCGGCGATGGCGTGATGGCGCTGCTGGAAGGGCAGCAGGTCGGGCCGCTGGGGCAGAAGGGCAGTGACAACCTGCTGGCGGCGCTTGAGATGTATGACGTCGAGCGCTGCTACGTCGATGCGGCGGCGCTGCGCGCACGGGGCCTGACAGCGCAGGATGTCACGCTGTTGCCGGTCACGCTGCTCGAGCACGACGAGGTGGTCGCGCTGACCACCGCGTTCTCGCGCGTGCTGAGCTTCTGACACGTCACTGCCGCCAACGCTGGCGACTGATATGCTCGCATCAGTTTCCTGATGCCATGTCATTGATATCTCTTGATTGATGGCCAGTGGCAGTCCCAGCTTCCCTTGCCTGGATAATTGCATGAATCTACATCTACTCAATCGTTCGCCATTCTCCAGCCGCATCCATGATGATGTGCTCAATGCCATGGGCGCGGAAGATCAGCTGCTGTTGATCGAGGATGGCGTCAATGGCGCCCTCGACAACGCCGAGCAGCACCTTGCCGGGCTTGAGGGGCGGCTGTTCGCGTTGCGCGAAGACCTCGAGTCCCGCGGCCTGCTGGGGCGCTGCGCGGAGAACGTCATCGTGGTCGACGTCGACGGTTTCGTCGCCTTGACCGAGGCCGCCGACAAGACCGTCAGCTGGTTCTGAGGCGCCAGGCGCTTCTCCCTTTCAATTTTCATGCAAGACAGTGAATCAGGATCTGTATGGCCAGTAGTGAAGCGGTGCGCACACTGACGCTTGATGGGCGTGATATCGGACTGGATGCGGAAGGCTATCTGGTCGATCTGGATGACTGGGGCCCGGCGCTGGCGGAAATGCTGGCCGCCGAGGAGGGGCGTGAACTGACGCCGGAGCACTGGGAGGTGATCGAGGTGTTGCGCGACTTCTATCAGCGCTTCTCGCTCTCGCCGGCCATGCGCCCGCTGAGCAAGGCGATGACCCAGCGGTTTGGCCCCGACAAGGGCCGCTCGCTGCATCTGATGCGGCTGTTCCCGGACAGCCCGCCCAAGGTGGGCGCGCGCATCGCCGGGCTGCCCAAGCCGACCAACTGTCTGTGACGGTCAGCCGCATGCATGAGTCACCTTGCCCGTCGTGGTGCGCTGCGCTCAACGCGCAAGACCCGGCAGGGATGGCGACGTACGGCGTTGTCTGCGTTACTATTCGTCACAGCGTTGCGGTGTCGGCCAGGAGGCCGATGCTGCTTCAGGTCCCGCGACATGGTCGCAAGGGCATTTGAATTCAGGCGGACAAGAGTCGACTTGCATGGGAAGAGCATTCCAGAACCGTAAAGAATCAATGGCGCGTACCTCTCTCAACAAGGCACGCGTGTATTCACGTTACGGGCGCGAGATTTACGTCTCGGCCAAGAGCGGTGGCCTCGACCCCAACGGCAACCTGAGCCTGCGTCGTCTCATCGAGAAGGCCAAGAAGGACCAGGTGCCGACTCACGTCATCGACAAGGCGATCGACAAGGCCAAGGGCACCGGCGGCGAAGACTTCGCTCTGGCGCGCTATGAAGGCTTTGGTCCGGGCAACGTCATGGTCATCGTTGATTGTCTGACCGACAACAACAACCGCACCTTCGGCGAAGTCCGCACCTGCTTCAACAAGGGCAAGGGCAAGCTGGGCGCGCAGGGTTCGGTGTCGCACATGTTCGACCACCGCGCCATCCTGGCTTTCAAGGGCGCGGAAGAGGACGAGGAAAAGGTCCTGGAAGCGCTGATGGAAGCCGACGTCGATGTCAGTGATATCGAGCTCGACGAAGGCATCATCACGGTTCTCGCGCCGACGACCGAGTACTTCAAGGCCAAGGGTGCGCTGACCGACATCTACGGTGAAGACCTCGACTTCGAAGTCGATGAGATCAGCTTCATTCCGCAGATCCATACCGAAGTCGGCGGCGATGATGCCGAGCTGCTCAACAAGATGCTCGAGCTGCTGGATGATTGTGAAGACGTGCAGCAGGTCTATCACAACGGCGAGTTCGTCTAGGCCAGCGTCTTGAACGTGATGCGACTGACGGTTTCACGCTGACTGGGATGCGAATGTCAGTGTGAGAGGTCAGTCAGAGAAAAGCCCCGTCGGCATGCCGACGGGGCTTTTTCATGTCTCGACACTCTGCACGTATCGACACTCTGCACGTATCGACAGTACGCGCGTCTCAGCAGTGCGCGCGCTTCAGCAATGTGCATGGTGCTGCGCTTGCGGGTCCGTCTCGCGTGGGTCCGCCATGCCACCCTTGACGCCATGCTTTACCAGCCAGACGTTGACGGGCCAGGCGGCGAGCAGCCCCAGGCTCAGGGAAATGATCAGCGAGTTCCAGAACAGCGGCTGGTGCATGCCGGCACCGCCCGCAAGCCAGAGGTCCACGGAAATCGCCACCACTTCCATCACCACGATGGAGGCCGTCTCGCTCTTGAAGGCATCACGAATCACCTGCGGCTTGTCATCACTGCCGCCCTGCAGCATCGGGCCGACCGTCAGCAGGAAGCCGAACAGGTAAGCGAAGATGAAGGTGATGATCGCGGTGGAGATATTGCCCATGGCCAACAGGCCCACCGCCAGGCTGACGCCGACGAATTCCCCCAGTCCGCAGCCCGAATAGCAGTGCGCGACGCTCCTCAGCCCCTTGCGGGCATCACCGTTGGCGGCGATCTGGCGCCGCCCGGCGAAACGATAGACCAGCAGTCCCACGACACCGGAGTAGAGCGTGGTCAGCCCCCACACCCACTTCATCATCGGGGCCAGGTGAGCATTCTTCGTGGTCAGGTCACGCACGACCCAGATCAGCGCCGGTACCATCAGCAACAGCCAGCACAGCAGCAGGCTCCAGTGGGAAAGTGACTCACGTAATAGATCTTGCATGGTGACCCCCGTAGAGTGGATGTCGCAGATGGCCGTGCGCCGATAGCAATACGCTGATAGCAGTACGCTGGTGGCGCGGCCCTCCTTGATAGCTGGTGGGGGCAGCGCGCCATATCAAGGGTGGCTGGTCATCGCCTGCTCGCAACCGCCCGTTGCTTCCGCCTGACAGGGTGACAGACGAGGGTGTGTTCTCACGCCTTGTTAACCTTGCCGCAAGCCTCCATGGTGAAGGATGTCGGGCATTGCCCTTGCAATGTCGCCACTTTTCCCAGGAGTCACCATGTCGAGATACGCTGCTACATCCCTTGCGCGCGCCGCCCGTCAATTCGCCGGCGTCGGCTTGATTGCCTCGCTCGCCGCGCCAGCCGTGGCCCAGGCGGCAGACGACAAGGTCTTCGGCTGGGTGGAGAAGGCGACCATCGAGCCGTGGGGCGTGATGGTGAAGGCCAAGCTGGATAGCGGCGCACTGACCTCCTCGATGCATGCCGAGAATATCGAGACCTTCGAGCGTGATGACGAGGAGTGGGTGCGTTTCGATGTGGAAGTCGAGGACGAAGCCAAGGGTGACAAGGTCGAGAACACCTTCGAGCGCCCCCTGTATCGCGACCTGACGGTATCCGGCGCAGGCGGACGCGATACGCGCCCGGTGGTGCTGATGACGCTGTGCATGGGCGGCGAGCGCTACGAGGAGCAGTTCAGTCTGCGCGATCGTGACGGCATGAATTACCCGGTGCTGCTGGGGCGCCGCACCATCCAGAGCCTGGGTGTGCTCGATGTGCGCAAGACCTTCCAGACCAGCCCGGACTGTGCCGAGGACGCGCCGCTGCATCGCTATGAAGACAAGGAGTATTCCGATCGCATCGGCGCGGCGTCCTGATC
>NZ_CFDJES010000005.1:43874-45531 GCF_983723665.1 Cobetia sp.
TGCATCGCTATGAAGACAAGGAGTATTCCGATCGCATCGGCGCGGCGTCCTGATCATATGTCGCTCTGAACGCTCATTGAGGAACGCGTACTGCGCACATTCATCACAAGAGGGAGGCCAGCATGTCGGACATCGCCAGCCAGCGACCTCAGCGTGACGGTTTGCCACTCATCAGGATCTACTACGACGCGCGCTGCCCGGTGTGTCGTCGTGAACGCGCCCGCTACGAGCGGCTGTCGCGCCAAGACGCCAACGTCGAGTGGTGGGATGCGACGGATAACGCCGAGCATCTCGCCGCGCGCGGCATCGGCCTTAAGCAGGCATTGCTGTCGTTGCATGTCGAGACAGCGCAAGGGCAGATCTGTGAGGGCATGCCGGCGTATCGCCTGCTGCTTGCGCGCATCCCCGGTCTTGCCTGGCTGGGGTGGCTGATCACGCGGCCGCTGATCGAGCCGGCGCTGACGCGAGTCTACGATGCCTGGGTGCGTCGTCGGCTGTGTCGGGACGGCAGGCTGTGAGGTGCCGACGAGCCCGACGCAGGCTGCTGGAAGCCCCGTTGCAAGCCCTGCTGGTTTATCATGCTTTTTTGATATGCAAATGCTAATAGTTTTCGTTAGTATGTGAGGCACTGTCTGTTTCTTCACGTCTGCGAGCTTCCCGATGATCGACGCGCTTTCCCCGCTCTTTGCCGGTCCGATGGTTGCCTATCGGGACCTGATCACTACCTACACTCAGGTGCAGGCAGATGATGAGGCGTCGCTCCAGCGTGTCGTGCCGGCGCGCGATGTGCTCAGCCCCGGGTGGCTGGCGGCGTGCATCGCCGCGCATGGCATGCAGTACGAGGCCAGCCCGGCAAACGCCGCCTCTCACCACAGCGCCCCCGATGAGCAGGCGCTGCTATCCCAGTGGTCCAAGTACCTGTTGTCCTCGATGGTGTCGCTGCCGCTGGCGGCCAACCTGCTGCTGGACCATCAACTGCCACTGGAGCTGCGGCATCTTTCGCTGCGCCTTGGCGAGCATGGCGTGGTCACGCAGCTGATACTCGATGATGCGGCGGGGCAGGGCGCAAGCCTCCCGGCGGAGATCGAGTCGGCCGATGAGGCGACGCGGCTCCAGGCGCGCTTTCAGGGCTACCTGGCGCATCTTGAGGCCGTCATCGAGCGCCTCGTGCCGCACACTGCGCTGGGGCCCAAGGTCTTCTGGAGCAACGCGGCACATTACTTCGTCTATATCGTCGGCATGCTGGAAGAGCAGGGCTGGGTCGCGCAGGCGGCGCCGGCACGTCAGCTGATGGCGACCAGAATTCTGGCCGACGGGCGGCGCAATCCGCTCTATCAGCCGGTCAGCGACGTGATGGACCGCCACGGCGAACGGCATACGCCGCGCAAGGTGTGCTGCGTGCGTTATCGCATCGAGTGTCTGGGCTATTGCAGCAATTGTCCGCTGAGCATCGAGCGCGCCACGGCCCGCCGCGCTCAGACGCGTCGGGTCGATCAGCGCGCCAACTCGCGCGCGGCGCTGATCGGCAGCGACCTGTCCTGATGGGTAGCGTCCTGAACGGCAGCGGTCTGTGTTGATCGGCGCCCTCTGGTAAGATGGCGGCCCCTGTCATTGTCCGGTATGTCGTCATGTCCTCGTCTTCGCGCCGCCCACGCGG
>NZ_CFDJES010000005.1:45631-52220 GCF_983723665.1 Cobetia sp.
GCGGGTCAGGCGGCCGAGCTCTGGTGTCCGGGCGGGGAAGAAGCCTTCGTCACCCGCATGATCCAGGAGAGCCGCAACGTCGCCTCGCAGTGCCTGTGGTTCACCTCGCTGGTCGCGCATTCGGCGAGCCTGACCGGTATCAGGAAAGCCCTCAAGCGCAGTGGCGCCAGCGAGGTCAGGGTGGTCGAGATGTCCCAGGGGCAGAAGGTCAGCCGCTTCGTCGCCTGGTCGTATCTCTCGCCAGACCAGCGTCGGCAGTGGGGGCGGAATCACTGGCAAGGGAAGTGAAGCGTCTGTCATAGCCGTATCAAGAGAGTCTTCGACTCAATGATGTCTTTGCATTGAAGCCCCCGTCGCCCAGCGCGACGGGGGCTTCTTGCATTGGCGGTTGTCATCCGCGCTTCACTTAAGCCTGCCTTAATAGTTTGCGGGCAAACTTTCTGCCAGAAACGCGCAGCCTGCCGGTTCCGATCGCTGCAGGATCTGACATTTATCCGGCTTGCTCGACGCCCAGTCATTGCTCAGGAGTTATTCCATGAAGTCCGCGATCACCATGACATCGCCTGGTCCAGACCACCCCTCGGCGCAGGGCGAGGAGCCCTTGTGCGGAGGAGTATCGGTGTTGATACCGGCTCGTGATGAGCGTGACAACTTGCCGGGCCTTATTGCCGAGGTGCATGAGGCACTTGCGGGGCAGCGCTACGAGATCATCGTGGTGGATGATGGTTCCAGTGATGGCAGTTGGAGTTGGCTCAAGCAGGCTGCGCAGGAAGATTCACGATTGCGTCCCTATCACCACGGCACCAGTTTCGGACAGAGTACTTCGCTGTGGCAGGCTGCCCGGCTGGCGCGCGGTCGATGGTTGGCGACCCTGGATGGCGATGGCCAGAATGATCCAGCGGACTTGCCGGACATGTTGTCACTGGCAACGCTCGAAAAGCTCGACCTGGTAGCTGGTCATCGCACGCAACGCCGCGATGATGCCGTCAAGCGTGTGTCATCACGCTTGGCCAATGCCATCCGACAAGCGCTGCTGCACGATGACACGCCAGATACCGGCTGCGGAATCAAGGTCATGCGTCGTGACGTCTTCCTTCGGCTGCCGTATTTCGATCACATGCATCGCTTTCTTCCGGCGTTGGTTCGCGCTCAGGGTGGCAAGGTGCAGTCATTGGCAGTCCGTCACCGCGAACGAGTGGCAGGAGTATCCAAATACGGCTTCTTCGATCGGCTCTGGGTCGGTATTGCCGATATCGTCGGAGTGATGTGGCTTGTGCGTCGCTCGCGTCTACCGTCACCGCTCGAGAATATCTTTGGCCATGCTGCCAGTGAGGCCATCGACCATGGTTCGCTGCCGTTGGTGGGGACGCACGTGTCGACGCCCTCTGCATCCGCGCCAACAAACCTGTTTGACTCCCCCTCTAGATATCAGGCTAACGGTCACGATGCAGCAGCAGGTGACAGCAACCCGGACCAGGCCGACGTGGCGCGGGGTGCCTGCTGATGGATGTCAGTCCGTGGTGGGTCGCTGTCGGTTTTGGAGGCCAGGCGCTGTTCTCGGCGCGTTTCATCATTCAGTGGCTGGCCAGTGAGAAGGCACGTCGTTCCATCGTTCCTCGTGCCTTCTGGTGGTTCTCGCTTGCCGGTGGCATGACGCTGCTTGCGTATGCCATCCACCGCGAGGATCCGGTATTCATTGCCGGTCAGGGGGCAGGGCTTTTCATCTATCTGCGTAATCTGAGCTTGATCAAGCGGGATCGCCGGTCACTCACGTCGCCTGGCAGCGAAGCGTCGTCCCAGGCACCGCAGGAGTCCACTGTCGTCGAACACGCTTGTGGCAAGACGGAAGAATGCGAATCGGGCACTGACGACTCCCTGAAGGCCAGGCTCGCGTCGCTGGAGATAGAAAACGCCCGACTCAAGACTGAAGTGGCACACCTCCATGCCAATCCCGTTCAGCACCAAGGGACAGGCGCATGAAGGCAATGACGCCAGCTGGCGGTGTGTACCGAAGACTTTCCCGCCATCCCTGGTGGGTCCTGGGGGCGTTGTATCTATCTGTCTCTGCCATCGGGCTTGGCATGCGTATGCCGTGGCCTGCCGATGAGCCACGCTTCGCGCTCAATGGTCTCGAAATGTGGATCACGGGGGACTGGTGGTTGCCACACCGCGCGGGAGAGCTTTATCCCGACAAGCCGCCGATCTTCATGTGGCTCAGTGCCTTGTCCACTGGCTTGGTGGGGGATATCCGCATCGGCTTTGCCCTTCCATCGCTGGTGGCCGGGGCCGCGACTCTGGGGCTGAGCGTGGACCTGATTCGCCGCCTGCATGGCCGGCACACAGCCTTCATTGCCGGGCTGTGGTTGCTCGCGTCAGTGCAGTTCATCTTGCAGGCCCGTACGGCTCAGATCGACATGCTGGTCACGGCTTTCATCCTGCTGGGTAGCTGGGGATTGTTGCGGCATGCATTGCTCAATGATGGCGTGCGCTATTTCTATCTCGGCTGCTTTGCGATGGGGCTTGGCATCCTCACCAAGGGGGTCGGGTTCCTGCCGTTGCTGATGTTGCCTTTCTGGCTGATGGCTGCGCGTCACGCATCGACTTGGCGCAGCAGTGGTCGTCGCGCAGGGCAGCTGACATCACGCGAGCTGTTGATCGGACTCTGCTGGATGCTGGCGGCTCCGCTGCTCTGGGTAGGGCCGATGCTGGTGATGTCCTTCGTGTCCGGCGATTCGGAGCTTGCCGCCTATCGCGACAACATCCTGCTCAAGCAGACCGCTGAGCGATACACCGACAGCTGGCATCATCTGAAGCCTTGGCATTACTTCCTGACCAGTGTGATTCCTTGGGCATGGATGCCGCTGCTGCTGACGCTACCCTCGTGGCCGAAGGCACTCGCTCGCCGCTTCTCGCGCCGCGATCTACGAGTCTGGCTGCCCCTGGTGGGTGCGGCATTGATGGTGGTCTTCTTCTCGTTGTCTCCAGGCAAGCGGGGAGTCTATATCCTGCCGGCGCTGCCGTTGTTGGTGATCGGTCTGGCACCCATGTTGCCGGGGTTGTCACGTAAGCCTCATGTCTCCTGGCTGGGGTTTGCACTTTGCGCCGGATTGGCAGGCATCTTCCTGATCGCGGCACTGCTCGGTGTCTTCGGGTACCCGGCATTGGCGACGCTTGCCGAAAAGGAGGGGGTGGTGCCGTGGGGGTGGTGGGGGCTGCTGGGTGTCAGCGGTATCACGCTCTGTACCTGGCTGAAACCACGGAACGGCTTGTTGGCCTTGGGGATTTGGCTCGTGGTGTTCTGGAGTCTGTGGGGCACCTGGGGGGCACGATTGATGGACCCGGTTCGCAATCCTGCCGTACTGATGGCGCAGGTTGCCGAGAAGAGCGATTACCAGGCATTGGCCATTCCCGATTTTCGTGAGCAATACATCCTGCAGGCGCGTCAGCCATTGTGGCACTTCGGTTACAAGACGCCGGAGGAAGACCAATTCTCGCGCCTCTATGCATGGCTGAAGGAGGCCCCGCAGAACCGCTGGGTCTTGTTGACACCCCGCAAGCTCAAGCGGCATGCCTGTCTGGATGGCGCACAGGCCATCACATTGAATGAGCCGGATGAGCAATGGGTACTGCTACCTGGCAGCGCGGCCGTGAAATGTCAGGGCAATCCCGATGCTGCGCCGATGTATCTGGCGCCGACCTCGGTCTCGAATGAAGCGGCACAGCTGATCGGACTTCCCCAGCGCCATACTCTGATGCCGGAGGTTCAGCCATGAAGTGTCAGAAGCAACTTTCATGTGCGATATCCCTGGTGGGAAGGGGATCCCATTCGTTGATCAACCTGAATGCCAGCGAGCGAATATGTTGGACGCTATGGGGAGTGTTGCTGATGTCAGCAGCGCTGGCACGACCCTATCTGCCCATCGATGAAACTCGCTATGTCTCGGTGGCATGGGAGATGTGGCATGCCGGCAGCGGGTTCGTCTCGACCATGAACGGGGCGGCCTACGCTGACAAGCCGGTACTGTTGTTCTGGTTGATTCACGCCGGATGGGTGGTCTTCGGAGTCAATGATGTCTGGCCAAGATTGGTGATGCCACTGGTCAGTCTGCTGGGTATCTTGCAGATAGGGCGTGTCGCCCGCACCCTGTGGCCGGCCACTGGCCTGGCCGATGCCGAACGGCAGAGGCATGAACTTTGGGTACGCATGGTGCGTTGGATGCTCGCCGGTTGTCTGATGTGGGTGCTCTATAGCCAGGCCTTGATGTTCGATGTGCTGTTGACGACGTGTCTACTGGGCGCGTTGCGGCCCTGGTGTACACCACAGGGAGGGCAGCCGTTCAGCCTGAGCGTCGTGCTCGAGAGTGGTGTGTGGCTGGGGTTGGCCTTGCTGGCCAAAGGGCCGGTCGCACTCTTGTGGTTTCTGTTGGTGGTCGGCTCGCGCCCCTGGTGGACGCAAGCACAAGCCCGCGAGGTGTGGGTCTGTGAGTGGCGCGGTTGGGTGTTGAGCCTGCTGCTGAGCATCGCGGTGTTGTGCATCTGGTTGCTTCCCGCCGTCATCACAGGCCCTCCCGACTATGTCGAGGATCTGCTTTGGGGCCAGACGGCAAACCGCGTCGTCTCCGCGCAGGATCATGCTCGACCGCCATGGTGGTATCTACCGTGGCTGGCGGTGTTGATCTTCCCGCTCAGCCTGCGCCCGCGATTGCTGATCGAGGGGTTTCTGGCCTCGGTTGTTCGGCGGCCAACGTCAGAGCATCCCTTGCTGAAGCTGGGACGCTTCTGGGCACTGGGCGCACTGCTGGTCTTTTCACTTATCTCCGGCAAGCAAGTGCATTATCTGATGCCGCTACTGGTACCGGTGAGTCTGCTGCTGGCCTGGGCTGCTCTGCGCCAGCCTCCGGCTCGCACATCGCTGAAACTGCTGGCAATGATCAGCGGTGGCCTGGGACTGACAAGCCTGGCGTTGGCGGTCATCGTCATGCCCGCAGGCTGGCTGACTGATGCCTCATTTCTGCCGACCAACGCAGCGCTGGTGGCTTCGGGCAACGCAAGCCTTGCGTGTCTCATGGCTGGAGGTAGCTTGCTGGCCTTGATGGTATGGCTATGGCCTTTCGTGGATGAGGCGAGACGCTCCATCACGGCTCAAACACCTGCCGCTGAGTCACTGGGCAATAGCGCGCTGAATGCTCAGCGGCGACTGGCGCTGGGTAGCGTGTTGCTGGTGACCTGCTTGCTGGCCCTGACATTACGTCCGTTATGGCCACGTCTGGATCAGACTGCCCTGGCTCAATGGGTTCAGCACCATCAACAGGAAGGCCAGGAGGTGGCCGTCGTTGGCTGGGACTATCAGGCAACCTGGCAATTTCTGGGGCGACTGACCCAACCGCTGAAGCAGTTGAAGCGCGATTCGAGTCAGCTGGATTCCTGGCAGACAGCGCATCCCGATGGCTGGCTGATAATCGAGGCTGACAAATGTCTGCGTCTACCCGACACGCGAGGCCCTCTGGCCGGCATGCGTGATTGGTGTCAGGCGGCAGTAGACGATGGAGCCAATGCCACGCCGGTCTTTCATCAGGGACGCCACCGATTATTGACGGTACCCGCAGCGGCATTGGGCGGCCCCTCATCAGCACCAACGGCGTTGGTCATGACCGCTCAGGAGAAACGATGAGCATGAAAATACTGGTAACTGGGGCTGCAGGTTTCATTGGTGCTGCTCTGTGTGAGCGACTCTTGAAGGAAGGCCTGCAGGTCGTCGGTCTCGACAATCTCAACCCCTACTATCCGTTGGCGCTGAAGCAGCACCGCCTGACACGTCTCGAAGCACTTGCCGGGCAGTGCGTTGCTGCCCCCGGGAATGCACGCCGGCTGGGCAGCTTTCGCTTCGTCAAGCTGGATCTTGTCGAACGTGAGGCGCTTCGCACATTGATGCAGGAAGAGGAGTTTGATGTCGTCGTCAATCTGGCGGCCCAGGCTGGGGTGCGCCACTCCATCATTCAGCCTTTTGATTATGTCGACAGCAACCTGGTCGGCTTCGTCAATCTTCTTGAGGCTTGTCGTGACACGGCTCCGAGCCATTTGCTCTATGCTTCCAGCAGTTCCGTTTACGGGGATGATACCCGTCAGCCTCTGCAGGAGTCCCAGGCGGGTGTACGCCCGCTCTCGCTGTACGCTGCCACGAAGCGCTCAAATGAATTGATGGCTTACAGCTACGCGCATCTCTATGGTTTACCGGTGACAGGGCTACGCTTCTTTACCGTTTATGGCGCCCGCGGGCGCCCGGACATGGCGCCACTTCGTTTCGCACGCAAGCTGCTGGCCGACGAGGTGATCGATGTCTACAACCATGGACAGATGGCACGTGATTTCACCCATGTCAGTGATATCGTGGAGGGCATCTACCGGCTTATGCACCTGCCGCCGACGCAGGAAGTGAATGCCGCTCCCTCGCGTGTCCTGAACCTCGGGCGTGGCGAGCCCATCGCATTGGGGAATTTCATCAATGGCCTCGAGGCAGCGCTGGGTGTCCCGGCTCGCAAGCGTCTGCTGCCGATGCAGCCAGGGGATGTCGAGCGTACCTGGGCAGATA
>NZ_CFDJES010000006.1:0-37735 GCF_983723665.1 Cobetia sp.
ACCAGCTCGCCAGGCAGGCCGCGCAGTGGCTGCAGGTGCCGCTGGCAGAGCCCTCAGCGCCTTGATCGGTGTCCCTGCTTGAGCAGTTTCCCGCGCCACAACGCAGAACGGCCCTGACCTCGTGAGAGATCAGGGCCGTTCTGTCAGGACAGGCTGTCAGGGCGTCAGCTGGGCCCGGGCGTCACCGGGCACCGGTGAGCCATCAGACATTGAAGCGGTAGTGCACCACGTCGCCATCCTTGAGGATGTAGTCCTTGCCTTCCAGACGCCATTTGCCGGCATCCTTGGCGCCTTGCTCGCCCTTGTAGGCGATGAAGTCGTCATAGGAGATGACTTCGGCACGGATGAAGCCTTTCTGGAAGTCGGTGTGGATGACACCAGCGCCTTCCGGTGCGGTAGCGCCGATCTTGACGGTCCAGGCACGCACTTCCTTCACGCCAGCGGTGAAGTAGGTCTGCAGGCCCAGCAGCTCGTAACCGGCGCGGATGACGCGGTCCAGGCCCGGCTCTTCCATGCCCAGCTCGTCGAGGAACATCTCGCGCTCTTCCTCGTCCAGCTCGGCGATCTCGGCTTCGATCTTGTTGCACACCGGCACGACGCTGGCGCCTTCGTTGGCGGCAATGCCGCGCACGATATCGAGGTAGGGATTGTTCTCGAAGCCTTCCTCACTGACGTTGGCGATGTACATGGTCGGCTTGAGGGTCAGGAAGCCGAAACCGCGCACGATCTTCAGGTCGTCATCGCTGAGACCGAAGCTGCGCAGCGGCTGGCCTTCGGCCAGGTGCGGCTGGATACGTTCCAGCACGGCCTTGGTGGCGATGGCTTCCTTGTCGCCGCCCTTGGCGACACGGGCCAGACGCTGGATGCTGCGCTCGACGCTGTCGAGATCGGCCAGGGCCAGCTCGATGTTGATGGTCTCGATGTCGGCGGCCGGGTCGACGTGGTTGGCGACGTGGATGACGTTGTCATCCTCGAAGCAACGCACCACGTGCGCGATGGCGTCGGTCTCACGGATGTTGGCCAGGAACTTGTTGCCCAGACCTTCGCCCTTGGAAGCGCCAGCGACCAGACCCGCGATGTCGACGAATTCCATGGTGGTCGGAATCACCTTCTCCGGCTTGACGATCTCGGCCAGCGCATTCAGGCGAGGGTCAGGCATCGGCACGATACCGGTGTTCGGCTCGATGGTGCAGAAGGGGAAGTTCTCGGCGTCAATGCCAGACTTGGTCAGTGCATTGAAGAGAGTGGACTTGCCGACGTTCGGCAGGCCGACGATGCCGCAATTGAAACCCATGGCGCTAGATCCTGGTGTGACGTATCGAATGGGGCGTGGCACTGGCAGTCGTCTCGACCAGCAGGCTCTGAGTGCACAGGCACTGGGCATGCGGGGAAACGAGTGGGCAGGCACGGAATGAAGACAGGCGGGAAGTGTAAGGCCTCATGCCGCCGAGGTCATCCATTGGGCGCATGTCGCGCGACAAATGATGCCTTTTGCTGCTGATCGCGTGGCGAGATGCGCGCACGCAAGCGAGGTGATGCGCTGAGCGAATCACCGAAATTCGGAGAGGGGTGGTACCGGGTGATGCAGAGGTTCAGCTCTTGAAGGAATGCAGGCGATTCATGGCCCGTGCCCATTCGCCACTGATGGCGTCGGGGAGGGTCATCACCACTTCGTCGATGGCGTCGTCGATGGCCTGGCGTTCAGCCTTGCCGGGACGTCCGAGCACGAAGTTGGTCACCAGCTTGGCATTGCCGGGGTGGCCGATGCCGATGCGGGCACGATGGAACGACTTGTCGTTGCCCAGTGCACTGATGATGTCGCGCAACCCGTTGTGACCGCCATGGCCGCCACCCTGCTTGTAGCGGGCGGTGCCGGGGTCGATGTCCAGCTCATCGTGGGCGACGAGCAGTTCATCCGGGGCGAGCTTGTAGAAGTTGCACAATGCGGCCACGGCCTGACCGCTGCGATTCATGAACGTCGATGGGAACAGCAAATGCAGATCCTGACCGGCGAAGTGGACCTTCGCGTACTGGCCATGGAACTTGCGTTCCGGACGCAACGTGGTGTGACCGTGGCGCGCAAGAGCGTCAAGGAGCCAGACGCCGGCATTGTGACGGGTGTCTTCGTATTCGTTCCCCGGGTTACCGAGGCCGATGATCGCTTTCACTCGTGACATGCGCTGTCTGGCTCCTTGATCAGGCTGCGTTATTCTGCAGCAGGTGCTTCTTCGCCTTCAGCAGCATCTTCTGCGTCAGCAGAGATGTTCGGACGAGTGACGTTGACCACAGCGGTGTCGTGATCGGCACCGTGGGACAGGGCAACGGACTCGGCGCCTTCCGGCAGAGCGATGTCGGACAGGTGCAGGGTGTGGCCAACTTCCAGCTTGGACACGTCCAGCTCCAGGTATTCCGGCAGGGCTTCCGGCAGGCAGCTGATTTCGACGTCAGTCGCCAGGACGTGCAGGACGCCGTCCTGGTCCTTGACACCGACACAGGCTTCCTGACCAGTGATGTGCAGCGGCACGTTCATGGTCAGTTTGTGGGTCGGATCGATGCGCAGGAAGTCGACGTGAGTCAGCAGCGGCTTGAACGGGTGACGCTGCAGGTCACGGATGACGACTTTCTCGGTCTTGCCCGCAACATTCAGGGTGATGATGGAGGTGTAGAACGCCTCATCGTCAACCGCCTTGTACAGGCTCGGCTTGTCGATCATGACCGGAGTCGGGGCCTGGTCGGCACCGTAGATGATGGCCGGCACGAAGTCGTTCGTACGACGCAGGCGGCGGCTCGCACCTTTCCCCAGGTCTTCACGAACTTCAGCATTCAGTTTGAACAGTTTCATTTTGCAGATACCTCAAGGGTCTAATGAGAATCCGGTAGCCCCCGCGACCAGAGCGCTACCGGATCCATGAGGCCGGCCCGGAGATTTCCGGGCCGGCCGCTTGTCGGCAGATGACGGATCATCTGCCGTTGTCAGTGCCTCTTCCCCGAGCAGCGGCGAGCAGGGCCCGCCGACAGGACTCAGTGGAACATGGCGCTGACGGATTCTTCATTGCTGACGCGACGGATCGCCTCGGCGATCAGGCCAGCGACTGTCAGCTGGCGGATCTTGCCGGAACGACGCGCGGCGTCGGACAGCGGGATGGTGTCGGCAACTACCACTTCGTCGAGGACGGAGTTGGTGATGTTGTCGACCGCCGGGCCGGACAGGATCGCGTGGGACGCATAGGCCACGACGCGGTTGGCGCCATGATCCTTGAGTGCCTCGCCCGCCTTGCACAGGGTGCCGGCGGTATCGATCATGTCATCGACCAGCACGCAGGTGCGGTCCTTGATATCACCGATGATGTTCATCACCTGGGCCTGGTTGGCCTGGGGACGACGCTTGTCGATGATGGCCAGCTCGCAGTTGAGCTGCTTGGCGATGGCACGGGCACGTACCACGCCGCCCACATCCGGGGAGACGACGATCAGGTTGTCATAGTTCTGACGTTCGATGTCGTCGAGCAGGATCGGTGAGCCGTAGACGTTGTCCACCGGCACATCGAAGAAGCCCTGGATCTGATCGGCATGCAGGTCCATGGTCATGACGCGATTGACGCCAGCCTTGACCATCATGTCCGCGACCACCTTCGCCGAGATCGGCACGCGAGCAGAGCGCACGCGGCGGTCCTGACGGGCGTAACCGAAGTAGGGAACGACCGCAGTGATACGCGCCGCAGACGCACGACGCAACGCGTCCACCATCAGGATCAGCTCCATCAGGTTGTCGTTGGTCGGTGCGCAGGTGGACTGCATGATGAAGACGTCCTTGCCGCGAACGTTTTCGTTGATTTCTACCGCAATCTCGCCATCGCTGAACTGGCCGACGGTTGCATGGCCCAGGCGGGTATCGAGGGCTTCAGCTACCTTGCGGGCGAGAGCGGGATTGGCATTCCCCGCGAATACCATCAGTTTTGACACGCGCAGCCACCTTTGGAGTCTTGTGGGATCTCGGGAGTGGAGAATTCCGGGTTGACCGGGAACGGCCAGGATTGGCTGGGGTACCAGGATTCGAACCTGGGAATGTCGGTACCAGAAACCGGTGCCTTACCACTTGGCGATACCCCAGCAACGTTCACTTCAACCAGTTGCTGTGCTCAGGCCGAAGCCAGAGCGGCATGTAGAGGGGAGATATTGCAACCGCGTGCCGAGAAGGCGTGCCACATCGGGCGCTCGAGTTCGAGTCGACCCAGCACCTCGCTGGCCTGTCGTGCGTCGTCAAACGCACAGAACACACAGGCGCCGGTGCCCGTCAGTCTGGCGGTGCCGAACTGGTCCAGCCAGTCCAGGGCGTCGGCGACTGCCGGGTACAAAGTGCGCACCACGACTTCACAGTCGTTGCGGCCCCCCTGCAGTGCGCGCGCCATACTAATCGCGAGGCTGGAACGTGTCAATTGCGGGTGGCCGAACACGGCGGGTGTCGCGACCTCGACACCGGGGTGGATCACCACGAACCATGGGGTGTCCAGCGGGGCTGGCACCAGGCGTTCACCGATGCCTTCGGCCCAGGCGGCGAAGCCGCGCACGAACACCGGCACATCCGCGCCAAGCGACAGGCCGAGCTCGGCGAGGGCGTCTTCGCCAAGCTCCAAGCCCCAGAGTCTGTCCAGTGCCAGCAGGGTCGTGGCGGCGTCGCTGCTGCCGCCCCCCAGACCGCCACCCATCGGCAGCACTTTCTCCAGCGTGATATCGACACCGGGCAATGCGGTGGGTGACGCGACCTTGCCCTGCGCGTGTGCGGCTTCTCGCAGCAGGCGCGCGGCGCGCACGATCAGGTTGGCCTCTTCGGGCACACCGTCAATGGCTGGCGAGAGGCGGATGGCCTCATCGTCGCGCAGCGTGAAGCTGAGGCTGTCGCCGTGCTCGAGAAACTGGAACAGCGTCTGCAGCTCGTGATAGCCATCGGCACGCTGGCCCGTGATATGCAGCATGCGGTTGAGCTTGGCTGGGGCGGGCAGGGTGAGAGTCATGGTCGATGCGGATGCGGCTGTCGGGGTCGTCATGGAAGAAGGAGAAGGTGTCACGATCACAGCGCCTGCCACTGGTTGACGATGAGCGTGGCGGTGAGGTCGCCGTAGTAGAGTTTCATCTTGCGCGGCAGCCACAGGCCTTCGGCGCGGGTCCAGTCCTGATAGTCCACTTCCCAGCCGTCCTGGTAGAGGGTGGTCGGGAAGCCCAGCTCATCTGCCTCGATGTCATGCTCGCCAGCGGCCGGTACGCCGCGCACCCAGTTGTCGAGGGCGCCCAGCGGCAATGACCAGCCCAGTTGCGCCAGCATCAGGCTCTCGGCATCCGGGGCCTCGAAGTCACCCTCGGAGGAGGAGAGGCGCACACCATCGGCGTCGCGCACCAGGGTCGTGCGCCCAGCACCCAGCGGCCCGGTGATCAGCATGTGGTAGTCATCGCCGTCCTGCTGCCAGTCGAGGTTGGCGCTGTGGCCTTCCTCGGGGGTGCGAATGCCGACCTTGCCTGCCAGCTGCCAGTGGGTCAGGGCAGCAAGTTGCGCGTCCTGTTGCTGCCAGTCGCCGTCGCTGCGCGTCAGATCACCGGCATTGTCGCTGGCCATCTGGCTGGCGCAGCCGCTGAGTACCAGTGTCATGGCCAGCAGGGCTGGCCCGAGCAGGCGGCGTGCCTGGCTCAGCAGGGGGAGTGGCAGGGGAGAAGTGATCATGACGCGAAGGCCTTCCGGATGGCGAGAAGATGAGTGACGGTGAGTGAGACTCCACTCACTGACGGGTCAGGATAATGGACTCGCCAGTGGGCAGAAAGTGCCGGGTAGCGTGGCAGTGCCCTTCAGGGCGCGTCGACGACCGGGCGCAGCTCGGGGATGTGCTGGAACAGGGCTTCGAGCTCGCTGGCTTCTTCAAAGCGCTCGCTCAGCTCTACCGCCAGGCCACGGGCTTCATCCTCGCGGCCCAGCGCCCACAGCACCTCGATGAGATGGGCGCCGATCTCGGCATCCTGCTGCTGGGCCCAGGCGGCTTCCAGCGGTGCCAGCGCATTGTCGAGGTCGTCGGTCAGATAGCGGCCCCAGCCGAGGCTATCCAGAATGGCCGCGTCGTCGGGCGACAGCGCATGGGCGCGCTCGATCAAGGCCAGTGCTTCCTCGAGGCGGTCCGTCTCCACCAGCAGGGTGTAGCCGAGCGCGTTGTAGGCGCTGGCGTTGTCGGGCTCCAGCGCGATGACTTCCCGCAGGTCTTCTTCCATGCCGCCCAGCTGATCATCTTCCAGACGGCGGATGCCGCGCAGGAACAACAGGCTGCCCAGCTCGCTTTCCAGCGTGTTGCGCGTGTCGGCCTCCCGGGCGGCGATGGCTTGCTTGAGCGCCTTGCGGCGCGTGGTGATGCTGCTGCTCAGCAGGGCATCAGCCTCGGCATGCGCCTCCTGGGAGTCGAGCAGGTCGATCTCGAAGCTGAGCAGCGTCATGGCATGACGCGGATGGCGCAGGCGTTCCACGGCCAGGAACTGACGGGCCTCGTCCGTGCGCTCATGTTCGACCAGCAACTGGGCGGCGCGGGCGCGGCTGGAAATGTAGCGCTCGCCGTCCGGCACCTGACGGTAGTAAAGGATGGCGTTGTCGACGTCGCCGCTGGACTCGGCGGCCAGCCCCAGCAGGGCATAGGCGGCGTCCGGCACCGGGTCTTCGTCGAGCAGCGGCAGCAGCAGGCGATGGGCGTCCTCGGGGGAATCGGCATCAAGATAGAGGCTGGCCAGCGCCAGGCGCAGACGTGGCGCGTTGGGATGGCGGGTGATGAGGCTGTCGATGCGCTCGCGCGCCGCGTCCAGATCGCCGCTGGCCAGTTCGGTCTGCGCGGCGCTCAGGATCAGGCGGCTGTCATAGGGAGCGATCTCTAGGCCTCGGGCTACCGCACGCCGCGCCGCCTCAAGGCGCCCCGCACTGCGTTCGATCTCGCTGCGCGCCAGCCATAGCTCCGCCAGCGTGGCGTGAGCACTTTCCAGGCGCACCAGGCGTGCACGCGCCGCTGTCTCATCGCCCAGCGCTGCCTCGAACAGTGCCGCGGCAATCTCGGGCATCGGCTGCTCGGGATGCTGGGCGATATGCGTCTCCAGCATCGCCAGCAGGGGTTCGAGCTCGGCACCGGCATCGATCGCCTGCTCGGCCAGGGTCGCCAGATTGCCATTGCCGCCACTGGCGGTGAGCATCAGGCGCTGCTCGAGCGCGGCCTGCCAGTCGCCTCGCTCGACTGCCAGGCGGGCGCGGATGATGCCGGGCTCGCTGGCGGACTCATCGAGTTGCTGCCAGCGTTCGGCGGCGCGCTCCAGCAGGGCCGGGTTGTCGGCGAAACGAGCCGCGAGCACGGCGCGGCGCGCCAGTTCCGGGTCATCGAAGTGACGGCTGGCGGCCAGATAGCCATTGGCGGCGCGGGGATAGTCACCGCGCTGTCCGGCGAGTTCGGCACTCAGCAGCTGATTGAGGCTGTCGGCATCGAGGCCCTGCTGGATGGGCGGCGCCGTGGCCAGCGGGTCGGGCTGCGCCATCAGGGGCGCGGAGTCGCTCATCGACTGACAGCCGGTCATGCCCAGCAGCAATCCGCCCACGATGCAGGACTTCCACCCGGCGCGCGGGCGACGGGGGGCATCAAGGCAGGCGTGCGCGTGCGGGGGGCTATGTTCAGCGGCAGTCGAAGCGTGCATGCAACCTCGCGTTTGTCAGTGGGAGCAGGATGAGGGGTCGGGGCGGTCGAGCCGCAGGCCGGGTCATGCGCGCAATGTGGCGCTGACGAAGGCATCGTGTCTCGCAGCATAACGGCTGGCGGCGAGCGGGGATAGCGTTGCCGATGCAAGCAAGTGGCATGACCCACCGGCCACCTCGTATGCCGGCAGATACGCCGCGCGGGCTGATAGCGATAGCCTGCCAGCATCATGGAAAATCCTCATCGGCTGCGACATGCTGCGGGGTCGCGTGGTCCAGACGCTGTGGTAGAATGAGCGCGCTAATATTACGATCTCAGCCGCTTCGGCAGCCCTGTGTGCCTTTATGTCAGCCGCCTTTGTCCCCATTGAGTCGACAGGTGTAAAGGCACCGAGCCTGCGCGGATTACCTGCTGGCCTGGCCTTGGCCTCGCGGCAGGCCAGCACCGAGAGCCGCCTGACATTGACGCCGATTCCTGCCGGCCAGACCCTGACGACTGACTCCATGACCCTTCTTGCCCTTGGCATCAATCACCGCACCGCCGCCGTTGACGTGCGCGAGCGCGTTGCTTTCACGCCTGCGCAGCTCGATGCCGCGCTGGGCGAATTGAAGCGCCTGCCGGCGGTCTCCGAAGCGGCGGTGCTGTCGACCTGCAACCGTACCGAGCTCTACTGCGTGACCAGCGATGGCGCCAAGTCGGTGCTCGAGTGGTTGGGGCGTTTTCACCGCCTGCCGGTGGAGGAGCTGTCGCGTTGCAGCTATCAGCACCTGGGAGAAGAGGCGGTACGCCACCTGATCCGTGTCGCGGTGGGGCTGGACTCGATGGTACTGGGCGAGCCGCAGATTCTGGGCCAGCTCAAGGACGCCTATCAGTTCGCGCGCAACTCGGTGGGGCTGGGCGGTGAGCTCGAGCAGCTCTTCCAGCATATCTTCCAGGTCGCCAAGCAGGTACGTACCGAGACCGGTATCGGCGAGAACCCCGTCTCGGTGGCCTACGCCGCCGTCAGCATGGCCAGCCACATCTTCGATGACTTCTCGCGCGCCAACGCCTTGTTGATCGGTGCCGGCGAGACCATCGAACTCGTCGCGCGCCATCTCAAGGAAGCGGGCATCGCCAACCTGTGCATCGCCAACCGCACCGTGTCGCGCGCCGAGCGTCTGGCCGATGAGCTGGGCGGGACCGCCATCGGCCTGGAAGGCATACCGCATGCCCTCGAGAATGCCGATATCGTGATAGCCTCCACCGCTTCCCAACTGCCGATTCTCGGCAAGGGCATGGTGGAACGCGCGCTCAAGAAGCGCCGCTACAAGCCGGTGTTCATGGTCGACATCGCCGTGCCGCGCGATATCGAGCCGCAGGTCGGTGACCTCGACGACGTCTTCCTCTATACGGTCGATGACCTGCAGGAAGTGATCGACGAGAATCGTCGCCACCGCGAGCTGGCCGCTGCCCAGGCAGAAGAGCTGATTCGCCAGGGCGTCAACGCCTGGTTGCACCTCAAGCGGGTGCGCAGTGGCGGCGAAGTCATCAAGCGCTACCGCAGCCATGGCGAGCAACTGCGCGCCGAATGCGAGGCGCAGGCGCTGGCGGAGCTCGATCAGGGACGCGACCCCCAGGAAGTGGTCGCGCAGCTGGCACGCCAGCTGGCCAATCGCTTCATGCATCACCCGACGCTGGCACTGCGCCAGGCCTCGGGAGACGATCGCCAGGATATTCTTCAGACGGCCCAGACGCTTCTGCTCGCGCCGGCTGATTCATCACAGGACCCTTCATGAAAGACAGCCTTATCACCAAGCTCGACACCTTCCATGACCGCTTCGAGGAGATCTCCGCACTGTTGTCGGAGCCCGAAGTGATCGGGAACCAGGCCAGGTTCCGCGACCTGTCGCGGGAGTATGCCGAGCTTGAGCCATTGATCGAGGCATGGCGCCGCCATCGCGGCCTGAACGAAGACCGTGACGCCGCGCTGGCGATGGCGGAGGACAGTGATCCCGAGATGCGCGACATGGCGCGTGAGGAAGTCCGCGATACCGATGCGGCGCTCGAGACGCTGGAAGCCGAGATCACCCAGCTGCTGATTCCGCGTGACCCGGATGACGGTGCCAACGTCTTCCTCGAGGTGCGTGCCGGCACGGGCGGTGACGAGGCGGCGCTGTTCGCCGGTGATCTGTTCAAGATGTATTCGCGCTACGCCGAGCTCAAGGGCTGGAAAGTCGAGACCGTCAGCGCCAGCCACGGCGAGCACGGCGGCTTCAAGGAAGTCATCGCCCGCGTGAAGGGCGAGGGCGTCTACTCGCGCCTCAAGTTCGAGTCCGGCGCGCACCGCGTACAGCGCGTGCCCGCCACCGAATCCCAGGGGCGTATCCATACCTCGGCCTGCACCGTGGCGGTGATGCCCGAGGCCGATGAAGTCGGTGACGTCGACATCAATCCGGCCGACCTGCGCGTGGATACCTATCGCAGCTCCGGTGCCGGTGGTCAGCACGTCAACACTACCGATTCCGCGATTCGCATCACCCACCTGCCCACCGGCGTGGTGGTGGAGTGTCAGGATGAGCGCAGCCAGCACAAGAACCGTGCGCGCGCCATGTCACTGCTGGCGGCGCGCCTCAAGCAGGCCGCGGTGGACACCCAGGCACAGGCCACCTCCGATGCCCGTCGCAAGCTGGTCGGCTCCGGGGATCGCTCCGAGCGCATCCGCACCTACAACTTCCCGCAGGGGCGTCTGACCGATCACCGCATCAACCTGACGCTCTACAAGCTCAATGAAGTGATCGCCGGCCAGCTGGACGAAGTGATCGAGCCGCTGGTGGTGGAATACCAGGCCGATCAGCTGACCGCACTGCAGGAGCAATAAGGTGAGAATCGATGTCACCCTGGCAGCCGCGACTGCCCGTCTGAGCGAGGCGGGCAGCGATTCTCCGCGTCTGGATGCCGAGTTGCTGCTGGGCGAGGTAATGGGACGAGAGCGCACCTGGTTCTACACCTGGGGCGATCGGGATCTCGAGAGCGAGGCCGGCGCCGAGGGCGTGGCACGTTTCGAGACGCTGCTGGCGCGTCGCGCCGAGGGCCATCCCGTGGCGCATCTGCTCGGGCGGCGTGAGTTCTATGGCCTGACGCTGGCCTGTTCGCCGGCCACACTGATTCCGCGCCCGGACACCGAGGTCATGGTGGAGTGCGCGCTGGAACTGGCCGAGGCCACCAGCGGCAAGCTGCTGGATCTCGGCACCGGCACCGGCGCCATCGCGTTGGCCTTTGCGCGTCATCGCCCGCAGTGGCAGGTGTTGGGGGTCGATCTCATCGAGGAAGCCGTGCAACTTGCACGCGGCAATGCCGAGCGTCTGGCGATCGCCAATGCCGAATTCCGCCAAAGTGACTGGTTCAGTGCCGTCACCGAGAGCGGCTTTGCGCTGATTACCGCCAACCCCCCTTATCTGGCCGATGATGACCCGCATCTCGCGCTCGGCGATGTGCGCTTCGAGCCGCGCTCGGCGCTGGTCGCGGCCGAGGCAGGGCTGGCGGACTTCCTGCATCTGATCGCCACTGCGCCGCAGCACCTGGCCGCAGGCGGCCACCTGATGCTGGAGCATGGTCTCACCCAGGGCAATGAAGTGCGCGAGGCACTGCGTGCCGGCGGCTTCATCGACGTCGAGACCCTGGAAGACCTGGGCGGGCGCGAACGCATCACGCTGGGCAAGCTGGCCTGATGCTCGCCGGGCGCCGTCTAGCGGTGCCCGTGCGTGGTCCCCGCTGACATCCTCGCGCTTGGCACCCCTGTAGTGCATTCCACCGTTTTCAGTGGAGTCTGCGTGGAATCCTCGTCACAGTACCGCCAGTGAAGGCGTATCCCCTGTTGGCCGGGTATGATAGTAATGAACCTGCATGATTGGCATGGTCATCTGATAACCCCCTTGTTATCCGACGGCCTGACTGCACGGAAGCCAGGAGCACGGATGATCCTGCTGCAAGTCACCCTGCTGGGAAAACTATTACAATGAAAGCAAAATCACGCTCTCTGGACCGCATCGACCTCAAGATTCTGCGTTGCCTGCAAGAGAATGCCCGTATCTCCTATGTCGACCTCGCCTCGGAAGTCGGCCTTTCCACCACGCCGTGCCTGGAGCGCGTCAAACGCCTCGAGCGTGCCGGCGTCATCCGCGGTTACAAGGCGGTGCTCGACCCCAAGGCGCTCAAGGCCAATCTGTTGGTCTTCGTCGAGATCAGTCTCGAGACGCAGTCGCCGTCGGTGTTCGATGAGTTCCGCCGCGCCGTCTCCAAGCTGCCGCAGATCCAGGAGTGTCATCTGGTCTCCGGTCAGTTCGACTACATCCTCAAGTGCCGGATTCCGGAAATGTCCGCCTATCGTCAGCTGCTCGGCGATGTGGTGCTGACGCTGCCCGGCGTCAAGGAATCCAAGAGTTATGTGGTGATGGAAGAGGTCAAGGAGCAGTTCTCGCTGCATGTGCCCGATATCGAGGAGCTGGATGCCAAGTAATGGCAAGCCCTGTTGTTGCCAGGCAGGGCTCATGGCTTCTCACTTTATTTACCGATAGGCGGCTTTTCTCCCATGCAAGATTCGCAATTGCTGCGCTACTCGCGCCAGATCCTGCTCCCTCAGGTCGACATCGCCGGGCAGCAGCGCCTGTTGGCGGCGCGGGTTCTGGTGATCGGGGCGGGTGGCCTGGGCTGCCCGGCAGCGCTCTATCTGGCAGCCGCGGGCATCGGCACCCTGGTGGTGGCCGATGATGACCACGTCGAGCTGTCCAATCTGCAGCGCCAGATCGCCCATGGTGACGCCGACATCGATCAGCCCAAGGCGCAATCACTCGCCGCCTCGTTGTTGGCGATCAATCCCGATACCGAGGTGATCGCGTTGTCAGAGCGCCTGCAGGGCGAGGCGCTGTCCGAGCAGGTGGCCGCCGCAGACGTGGTGCTCGATTGCACAGATCGCTTCAGCTCGCGCTTCCCGATCAATGCCGCCTGCGTGGCAGCGGGCACCCCGCTGGTGTCCGGCGCCGCGATACGCTTCTCCGGCCAGCTGGCGGTGTTCGATCGCCGTGAGCCACAGGCGCCGTGTTATGGCTGCCTGTATCCGCCGGATGAGCTGGGCGATGAAGAGCTGACCTGCGCCGAGAGCGGGGTCATCGCGCCGCTGGTCGGCATCATTGGCGCCTTCCAGGCGCTGGAAGCGCTCAAGCTGATCAGCGGTGCCGGCAGCGTGCATCGCGGCCTTGCCACCTTCGATGGCCTCAGTGGTGAATGGCGGCGCATGGGCCTCAAGCGCGACCCCGGCTGCCAGGTGTGTGGTCAAGCGTCATGATGTAGCCGATCAAATCGACGGTATATCTCTAAAAAGCCCCGCAGCCTTTCTGGCTGGCGGGGCTTTTTTGTCGCATGTTGTGGTGGAGCGGCCGGCGCTGCGCATGCCGCGTGTGCGCACCACCAGGGTGCGCCAATGCCGTGGGGTGTTGAAGGTTTCTCCCATGCAGCGCAATCAACATGCAGCATTCCAGCGAAACGTGTGGTAAATATCGAAAATATTCCAGTCGATGGTGAATAAACTCAACAAGAGCGGATGAGGAGGTGCATGGGCGGCTTCAGATCAGGCACGCAGAGCGAGTGTGCTGGCTCGTATTCCTACTACCAGGCCAGCCAGCGTGTGACGCTTGACCCATGCCCGCCTCTAGCTGGTGAGCAGCGTGCCGATGTCTGCGTGATCGGCGGCGGTGTCACGGGCTGCTCCGCTGCGCTGCATCTCGCCGAGCGTGGCTATTCGGTCATTCTGCTGGAAGCGCAGACTATCGGTTTCGGGGCCTCCGGGCGCAGTGGCGGCCAGATCCTGCCGGGGCTCGGCACCGATATCGCGACGGTCGAGAAGGCGCTGGGGCGCGAGCAGGCACGCGCCATCTGGGAGATGAGCCGCGAGTCCGTGCGCCTGACCGCCGAGCTGGTCGTCCGGCATCAGATTCCCTGCGATTTCACCCAGGGCTATCTGCATGCCGCGGTCAAGCCGCGTCATGTGCGCGAACTGCAGGAGTTCCAGGCGCGCATGGCACGCGATTACGACTATCACGCGCTGCAGTGGCTGCAGGGCGATGCGCTGCGCGAGCGGGTCGTCACCGACGCCTATCCGGGCGCGTTGCATGATGGCGAGGGCGGTCATCTGCATCCGCTCAACTTTACCCTCGGACTTGCGCGAGCTGCCCAGCAGGCCGGCGTCACGCTCTGCGAACAGAGCCGGGTGCGTCAGCTCGACCACGGCCAGAACGGCGATACACCCGATGGCACCTCACGGCGTGCTCGTATCCATACCGAGCATGGCTGCGTGAGCGCCGAATTCGTGGTCGTGGCCACCAATGCCTACCTCAATGGCCTCGTCGCCTCGCTGGAAGAGCGCATCATGCGCGTCGCCAATTACATCGTCGCCACCGAACCGCTCAGCGAGGCTCAGGTCGCGCAGGTCCTGCCGCAGGATGACGCGCTTTCCGATGCCAACTTCGTGCTCGACTACTACAGTCTTTCTGCCGACAGGCGCCTGCTGTATGGCGGTGAGGTGAGCTATACCGGTCAGGAGCCGCGTGGCCTCAAGGCGCGCATGGACAGCAAGATTCGCCGCCTGTTTCCGGTGCTCGATGGCGTGGCGATCGATTACCGCTGGGGCGGTGACGTGGCCATCACCATGAACCGCGCGCCGGACTTCGGGCGTCTCGCGCCGAATGTCTATTACGCCCAGGGCTACTCGGGACATGGCATGTCGCTTGCAGGATTGGCGGGCAAGCTGGTCGCCGAGACCATCGCCGGTCAGGCAGAACGTTTCGATATCTTTGCCGCCATGCCGCACCGTCCCTTCGTGGGCGGGCGCTGGCTGCGAACTCCTCTGCTGGTCCTGGCGACCAGCTTCTACACGTTGCGTGATCGGCTCTAGGCCGAGGCCATGATGAAGGTGCTGCACATTTGACACTGTTGAACACCCCGACAGCCCAAGAGCTGGAAACGACTGGTGAGTAATCGCAAGGGAGGCGCGATGAGCGCGGTGGATGGCAAGGACGCTGGTACGCCCGAGCAGCACACGACGAGAAAGCCTGCCGGCGCGCGGGCGCCTGGCGGCACGCACGCCAGCGAGAGCGTCAGTGAGCATGTCGGTGAGAGCTTCGACGATAACGCCGGTGAGAACCTTGGTGATACCGTCAATGAGAGCGTCGGCGAGAGCCACGGCGCCAATGCGGATCAGCCCGCGCTGCCGCGACGCGCGGCATCCTCCATCCAGCTCAAGGGGCTGCACAAGCGCTTCGGCAATGAGGTGGCGGCGCTGGATGGCGTGGACCTGAGCATCCAGCCCGGCGAGTTCTTCACGCTGCTGGGGCCTTCGGGCTGTGGCAAGACGACACTGCTGCGGATTCTGGCCGGTCTCGAGGCGCTGGATGAAGGTCAGGTGGTGATCGGCGGGCGGGATGTCACCGAGGTGCCGCCGCATCAGCGCAGCGTCAACACGGTCTTCCAGTCCTATGCGCTGTTTCCGCATCTGTCGGTGCGCGACAACCTGGCATTCGGCCTGAAGATGCGCGGTGTCGCCCCCCGGGAGCGCGAGGCCAGGGTTGCCGAGATGGCGGAGTTCATCAAGCTGGGCAGCCTGATCGATCGCCGGGTCGACCAGCTCTCCGGTGGTCAGCGTCAGCGCATCGCGCTGGCGCGGGCGCTGGTCTGCGAGCCGGATGTGCTACTGCTGGATGAGCCGCTGTCGGCGCTGGATGCCGGCCTGCGCAGTCAGATCCAGATCGAGCTGCTGCGCCTGCAGAAGCGCCTGGGCATGACCTTCGTCTTCGTTACCCATGATCAGCAGGAAGCGATGGTGATGTCGGACCGCATTGCGGTGCTCGACAGCGGCAGCCTCCAGCAGGTGGGCTCGCCGCGTGAGATCTACGAGCGTCCGGCCAATGCCTTCGTGGCGCGCTTCATGGGCCATGCCAATCTGTTCGACGTCACGGCTCGCGATGACAGTCGCAGTGACGCCATCCGACTGACCACGCCGCTGGGCGTACTGACCGCACAGGCACCGGGCACTGGCAGCCTGCTGCTGTTGCGTCCCGAGACGCTGGACCTGCGCCGGCGACCCGCCAGCGAGTTCGAGCGTCACGACGTGCTGGAGAACCACTTGCCGGGCCGAGTGCAGGAGCGACTCTACCGCGGCAGCCACGCCGAATATCGTGTCGAGGTAGCGGGTGTCAGCGTGCAGGTGGTGGTCAACAACCGGGGTGGCCAGTTGCCGGAAGTCGGCGACCAGGTCGATGTGGTGGTCGCCGCGCAAGACCTGATCACGCTGGGGGAATGACGATGGCCTATCACGCAACCCTGGCCACTGCGCGCAGCCGCGCGGTGGTCGCCGAGTCACGCCACCTGTTGCTGACGGTCGCGCCCGGTGCACTGTGGATCATCGTCTTTCTGGTGCTGCCCAGTCTCTATCTGATCAGCGTGGCCTTCATGACCAACGGCCCCTATGGGCTGCCGGAAATGCCGTTGTCATTGACCTCGTTTCAGCAGCTGGCCGGACAGGGCTTTCTCGGCTGGAGCCCGGGCAACCTGATGACGCTGGGGCGCTCGCTGTGGCAGACCGTGCTTTCCACTGTGCTGGTGGTGCTGGTGGCCTATCCGATCGCCTATTACATCTCGCAGTCAGACCAGCGCTGGCGGCCGATCATGCTGCTGGCGGTAGTCGTACCGTCCTGGACCAATCAGGTCATTCGCACCTTCGGCTGGATGAATCTGCTGGCGCCGGGCACGCCGCTGGCGGAGCTGGCGGAAGCCATGGGCATGATCGCGCCCAACATGGGGCTCTATCCGTCCAATTTCGCGGTCACTCTGGGGCTGGTCTACAACTTCCTGCCGTTCATGGTGCTGCCGCTGTACGCCGCCTTCGAGAAGTTGAATCTTTCACTGGTGGAGGCGGCGCAGGACCTCTACGCCTCGCCGCTCAAGGCCTTCTGGCACGCGGTCTTCCCCCAGACGCTGCCGGGGCTGTTGGCGGGTGTCGTGCTGGTGGCGATTCCGGCCTTCGGCATGTACGTGATTCCGGAGCTGCTGGGCGGCGGCAAGGGCATGATGCTGGGCAATCTGGTCGCCAATCAGTTCGCTGGCAGCGCCAACTGGCCGCTGGGTGCGGCGGGCGCGATCCTGATGCTGATCGCCACTTTCATTGGACTGTATGCGATGCGCCGTATCGGCAAGCGGCTGGGCGGCGGTGAAGAGGTGGTGATATGAAGCGCGGGAGCTTTCACAAGGGATTGCGGGGCTTCTGGTGGCTGACGCTCGGTTTTCTGTATCTGCCGCTGATCGTGGTGATGCTGTTTTCCTTCAATGCCTCCAACAGTGCCGCCAGCTTCACTGGCGTGTCGCTGCGCTGGTATCGGCGCCTGCTGGGCAATGACGCGATTCTGTCGGCGCTGGGCAATTCGCTGCTGCTGGCGGTGGTGTCGTCATTGCTGGCGCTGATGATCGGCACGCTGATCGGGTATGGCATGTATCGCCATCGTCACCGCAAGCTGGGCTGGCTGATCGTGCTGATCTATCTGCCCATCGTGCTGCCGGACATCGTGTTCGGGATCTCGGAAATGACCTTTTTCGTCAAGATCAATGAGCTGACCGGTCTGCTGTCGCCGGGACTGGCCACCATGACCATTGCACACGTCACCTTCCAGGTGCCGTTCGTGGCGTTGATCGTCTACTCGCGCTTCGTCGGGCTGGACCCGACGCTGTTCGAGGCGGCCAAGGACCTCTACGCGACACCGCGGCAGCGCGTGCAGTTCTTCATGTTGCCGACACTCAAGCCGGCATTGATCTCGGGCTTCCTGCTCTCCTTCACGCTGTCGCTGGATGATTTCGTGATCAGTTTCTTCACCGCCGGACCGGAGAGCGCCACCTTGCCCATTTACATCTGGAGCGCGATACGCAAGGGCGTGACTCCTGAAATCAATGCCATCGCCACGTTGATGATGGCGGCGGTCGCCCTGGCGGCGCTCACGAGTCTGGTGCTGTCGCGCCGGCGTGCGGCGTCGTGAGCATACGCAATATCCACAGGCGGTCTGACACTGCTGTCCTTGCCGACGTCGGGTCTGATCATTCATCACGCACACCCCATCATTTCTCAAGCACGTTGAGCGGAGCATCACAATGACAAACAACACGCTGCGTTTCGCTGTCGCCATCGGCAGTCTGCTGCTGGCAGGTGCCGTCCAGGCCGAAAACAAGAAGCTGTATCTCTTCAACTGGACCCAGTACATGGATCCGGAAATCATCACCGCCTTCGAGGAGAAGTTCGGCGTCGAGGTAGTCGAGAACTACTACAACTCGCTACCGGAAATGCTGGCCAAGCTCAACGCGGGCGGCGTCTCCCAGTACGACATCATCGTGCCGTCCAACTATTACGTGCCGCGTCTGATCGAAACCGGCCTGGTGCAGAAGATCGACAAGGCCAAGGTCCCGAACCTGGCCAATGTCGCCGAGCAGTTCAGTGACCCGAATTTCGATCCGGGCGCCGAATATACCGCTCCCTATCAGTGGGGCGTGACGGGACTGGTCTACAACGCCAGCACCTTCAAAGAGGCGCCCAAGAGCTGGTCCTTGCTGTTTGATCCCGCCGTCAATGGCGATTACCCCTTCAGCCTGATGGGCGATGGTCAGGTCAGCATGGGGTCTGCCTGTGCCTATCTGGGGCACGGCTACGACTGCACCGACCTGGATGACTGGCGCGAAGCCGCCAGGCTACTGATCGAGACCAAGCACCGCGACAACTTCAGCGGCTTCTCCGATGGCACGCCGGCGCTTCAGCAGCTGGCGCGCAAGGTCACCCATGGCGCGTTGTCCTACAACGGCGACTACCTGTTCTATCTGGAGGAAAACCCGGAGTCCTTCGCTGACATCAAGTTCGTCATTCCTGACGAAGGTGCCGAGAAGTGGGTGGATTCGATGATGATTCCGGCCAAGGCACCGCACCCGGAGCTGGCGAACGCCTTCATCAACTTCATTCTGGATGCCAAGGTCGGCGCGCAGCTCTCCAACTACAACTACTACGCCAGCCCCAACGCCGCCGCGGCGCCGTATCTGGATGAGGTGCTGACTCAGCCACCGATTCAGCCCTCTGAGGATGACATGGCGCGCCTGCGTTTCTCACCGAGTCTCTCCGGCCAGCAACTGCAGGTATTTCAGCAGCTGTGGTCTGAGGTGCAGTCGCGCTGAACCGAGGGAGCTCTGATTGATGTCTGAGTCGAAGCCACGCATGGAGCATCACGATGACAACTGACACGCTGCGTTTCGCTGCGGCCATCGCCAGTCTGTTGCTGGCCGGTGGCGTCCAGGCCGAAGACAGGAAACTGTATCTCTTCAACTGGACCCAGTACATGGACCCGGAAATCATCACCGCCTTCGAGGAGAAGTTCGGCGTCGAGGTGGTCGAGAACTACTACAACTCGCAGCCGGAAATGGTCGCCAAGTTGAATGCCGGGGGTGTCTCCCAGTACGACATCATCGTGCCCTCCAGCTACTACGTACCGCGCCTGATCGAGATGGGCCTGGTGCAGAAGCTCGACAAGGACAAGGTGCCGAATCTGGCCAATCTCGCCGAGCAGTTCCGTGATCCGGTGCTGGGGGAGGGGCTCGACTATGCCGCGCCCTATCAGTGGGGTGTCACCGGGCTTGTCTACAACGCCAGCACCTTCAAGGAAGCGCCCAAGAGCTGGTCGATGGTGTTTGATCCGACCGTCAATGATGCCTGGCCGTTCGGCTTGATGACCGGTGGTCAGGTCAGCATGGGCATCGCCTGCGCCTACCTCGGCCATGGCTATGACTGCACGGATCTCGACGACTGGCGCGAGGCCGCCAGGTTGCTGATCGAGACCAAGCATCGCGGCAATTTCAGTGGCTTCTCCGACGGCACGCCCGCGCTTCAGCAGCTGGCGCGCAAGGTCACGCATGCCGGGCTGTCCTTCAATGGCGATTATGTATTCTACCGAGAGGAAAATCCGGACTCCTTCTCTGACATCAAGTTCGTCATCCCCGAAGAGGGCACCGAGAAGTGGGTGGATTCGATGATGATTCCCGCCAGGGCGCCACACCCGGAGCTGGCGAATGCCTTCATCAACTTCATTCTCGATGCCCGGGTCGGCGCGCAGCTCTCCAACTACAACTACTACGCCAGCCCCAATGCCGCGGCAGAGCCGTATCTGGATGAGGTGCTGACTCAGCCACCGATTCAGCCCTCCGAAGAGGACATGGCGCGACTGCGTTTCTCACCGAGTCTCTCTGGCGAGCAGCTGCAGATCTTCCAGCAGCTGTGGTCCGAGGTGAAGGCGCGCTGAGCGCTGGCAATCGGGTCTATCGAAGCAGGCTGCCGAGCGCGTGGCCTGCCCTGTAGCGTTCAAGGAAGGTGTCATGAAGTACGAACCCACTGGTCGCGAAGACGACGAAGCCGTGCTGCAGGAATGGTTCACGGCACATGGCATCACCGAGGTGGAATGTCTGGTCACCGACCTGACCGGCATTCTCAAGGGCAAGATCATGCCGGCGCGCAAGTACCTCAATGGTGGGCGACCGCGCCTGCCGGACTCCATCTTCATCCAGACCGTCACCGGCGGGTATCCGGATGATGAAGACAGCCGCTTCTGGAATCCGGCCGAGCAGGACATGCAGCTGATCCCGGATACCAGTGCCGTCTATCTGGTGCCATGGGCGGAAGACCCCACCGCGCAGATCATCCATGACTGCTATTACCTCAATGGTGATCCGGTGGAGCTGTCGCCGCGCTATGTGCTCAAGCGAGTGCTGGCACTGTATGCCGCACGCGGATGGAAGCCGGTGGTGGCCCCCGAAGCCGAGTTCTACCTCGTCAAGACCAACAAGGACTCCGACTATCCGCTGGAGCCGCCCATCGGGCGCAGCGGTCGTCAGGAGAGCAGCCGTCAGTCCTATTCCATCGATGCGGTCAATGAGTTCGATCCGCTCTTCGAGGAGATGTATGACTACTGCGAGGCCATGGGGCTGGATCTCGATACCCTGATCCATGAAGAGGGCGCCGGGCAGATGGAAGTCAATTTCGAGCATGGTGACCCGCTGGCGCTGGCCGATCAGGTCGTGATGTTCAAGCGCACGTTGCGCGAGATGGCATTGCGCCACGGCATGTACGGCACCTTCATGGCCAAGCCGATGGCCTATCAGCCGGGCAGCTCGATGCATATCCATCAGAGTCTGGTGGATGTCGCGACCGGCAGGAACCTGTTCGCGGATGATGAGGGGCGGGCCAGCACCCTGTTTCGCAACTTCATCGGCGGCTTGCAGACCTACATGCCGTCCGCGATGCCGTTCTTCGCGCCCAACGTCAATTCCTATCGCCGCCTGATGCGCAGCGAGACCAGTGGCTCCGCACCGATCAACGTGGAGTGGGGCTTTGACAACCGCACCGTCGGCTTGCGGGTGCCGGTGTCAGATGCCGAGGGGACGCGGGTCGAGAACCGTCTGGCCGGCGCCGACGCCAATCCCTATCTGGTGATGGCTGCCTCGCTGGCCTGCGGCTATCTGGGCATGATGGCGCAGATCGAGCCGCGTCCGCCGGCCGTGGGCTCTGCCTGGGAGGGCGGCAATTCCTTGCCGGACGATATCGGGCCGGCACTGAATGCGCTTCACTCCTGCAAGCCGTTGGCGGATATTCTCGGCGAGCGCTTCGTGAAGAGCTATCTGGCCGTCAAGCGCGCCGAGCATCGTGAGTACTTCCAGGTCATCAGCTCGTGGGAGCGGGAGCACCTGCTGCTGCGTGTCTAGCCCTTCGGGACATGTCCTGTGTGTCTAGCACTGTGTATCTCACCCTGCGGGGCATGCCCATGAGGGAGCCGAGAGGTCGTGACAGTCGTCACGGCCTTTCGGCGTTTCAGGTGGTGCACTCTGTGTTTGCAGGTCGCTACTTGTGGTGATTATTGCATGTCAAAGTTGGCGTGATTGGCTCGATGATCCGTGATATCGTGCTTTTATGTTGATTAAAATAACCACAAGGAAATTGTCATGAGTGCCTCTCTGCCCCTGGAACATGCTGCCTCCTGGTATGCCGCCTCAGCCAATGCCGTGCCCGAACGGCCCCCGCTAGCGGGAGATGTCAGCTGTGATGTCTGCGTCGTCGGGGCTGGCTTCACCGGCATCTCGGCGGCGCTGCACCTGGCCGAGCAGGGCCTCAAGGTGATGGTGCTGGAGGCCGCCCGCGTGGGTTACGGCGCATCCGGTCGCAATGGCGGGCAGATCGTCAACAGCTACAGCCGCGACATGGATGTGATCGAGGAGCGTTTCGGTGCCCAGACGGCGCGTGCGCTGGGCGACATGGCCTTTGAAGGCAACCGCATCATTCGTGAGCGTATCGCCGGTTATGGCATCGATTGTGACCTGCGCGAAGGCAATCTGTTTGCCGCCTGCAATGCGCGTCAGCTCAAGGGGCTCAAGGAGCACAAGGCGCTGTGGGAGCGCTATGGCAACACCAGCCTCGAATTGCTGGAAGGCGATGCCTACAAGCGTGAAGTGAGTGCCGAAGGCTATACGGGCGCGCTGGTCGATCACTCCGGTGGCCACATCCATCCGCTCAATCTGGTGTTGGGCGAAGCCGCAGCCTTCGAGTCACTGGGCGGCGTGATCTTCGAGCACAGCCCGCTGCTGAGTCTCGAGCATGGCAGCCCCGTCGTGCTCAAGACGGCTGGCGGCACCCTGCGGGCCGACCGCGTCGTGATGGCGGGCAACGCCTACCTCAATGGCGTGCTGCCGGAGCTTGAAGGCAAGTCGATGCCCTGTGGTACCCAGATCATCACCACCGAACCGCTGGCGGAGGATGTGGCGCGTAGTCTGCTGCCCAACAACATGGCGGTGGAAGACTGCAATTACCTGCTCGATTACTACCGCCTGACCCGTGACAACCGACTCATCTTCGGTGGCGGCGTCAACTATGGCGGCGAAGACCCCAGCAATATCGAAGCCTTGATTCGCCCCAAGATGCTCAAGGCCTTCCCGCAACTGGCCAACGTCAAGATCGACTACGCCTGGAGCGGTACCTTCCTGATGACGCTCAATCGTCTGCCTCAGTTCGGCGTGCTCAATGACAACGTTTACTACGCCCAGGGCTATTCCGGGCATGGCGTGACCTGCAGCCATCTGGCTGGGCGCTTGATCAGTGAGGTGATGACCGGCCGTGATGGCCGCTTTGATGCCTTCGCCGGCCTGCCGCACCTGCCGTTCCCCGGTGGCCGCATGCTGCGGGTGCCGCTGTCTGCCGTGGGTGCCTGGTACTACCAGACCCGCGACAAGCTCGGTATCTGATCAGCCTGTTCTCCAGAATGCCCCAAGCCGCCTTCCTTATCGGGAGGCGGCTTTTTCATGGGCTGGAAAGTACGCCTGACCTGGCCCGAAACGCACTGCGCCCCGCCTGTGAAGGCGGGGCGCAGTGCATGTCTTGCCGATTCATGGCGTGAGTGCTGGGTCAGCCGGCGATCCAGAACCCCATCAGCAGGAAGCCCAGCGTCGTGACCAGCGCACCGATCAAGGTGTAGGGCAGTTGCGTCAGCGCATGCTGCATCGGCTGGACCCCGCAACCCTGTGAGGACAATACCGAGGAGTCCGAGAAGAAGCAGGCGTGGCTACCGAAGCTGGAGGCTGACAGCAGGGCGCCGACGATCAGCGGCAGCGAGGCATCCATGTGCAGCGCGATGGGAATCACGATCGGGATCGAGATCACGAACACGCCCCAGGAGGAGCCGGTCGCGAAGACCACGACGGCCATGCTGACGAACACGATGGCCGGCAGGATCGCCGGAGTCAGGTAGGGTGTCAGGCTCTCGATCATGAAGGTGGTCATGCCGAGCTGGTCATTGACCTCGCGCAGCACGAACCCGACCGCCACGATGGCCAGGGGCAGCATCATGGTGCGAAAGCCGTCCATCACCGCGTCCATCAGCGAGGAAAACGACACCAGACGCTGGGCGAGATACAGCAGGATGGTGAACAGCGTAGCGACGATCACGCCCTTGAGCAGGTCGATCTCGAACCAGGCGCTTGCGCCGATCAGCACGGCCATTGGCAGCACGAAGTTCATCAGACCGATCCAGGGGCTGGACTGCGGCGCCTGGGCTTCCGGCAGGGGCTCCGGGGCGCCGTCAGGAATCGGCTGGCCGGCCTTGGCGCGTCGCTCGGCGGCCTTCATCGGGCCGATGTCCGGCATCAGGCCGATGGCGACCAGCATGGCCAGCGCCATCGCGATCCAGCCATACAGCATGTAGGGAATCGCCTGGATATAGAGCGACATGCCGCTTTCGGTGGCACCGCCTTCCTCGAGCAGTTGGGAGAAGTACACCGCCCAGGTCGAGAGGGGCACCAGAATGCAGATGGGCGCGGCAGTCGAGTCGACGATATAGGCCAGCTTCTCACGCGAGACCCCGAAGCGGTCCGTCAGGCGTTTCATCGCCGCCGGCGTCGCCAGGGCATTCAGATAGTCATCGATGAAGATGAGGATGCCAAGGATCACGGTGCCGATCAGCGACTGACGGCGTGTCTTGAGCAGGCGACCGATCATGTTGCTGAAACTCAGCGTGCAGCCGGACTTCTCCATCATGGCGATGAAGCCGCCCATCAGCCCACAGACCAGAATCAGCCAGGCGATGGTCTCGTTCATCATCACGCCCAGCGAGATATCGGCCAGCTCTCCGATGTAGTCGTCAGGCTGCAATATCAGCAGACCCGCGAGCGCGCCGATGGCCAGGGCTTCCAGGGTGCGATGGGTCGCGATGGCGACCACCAGGACGATCAGCGATGGCACGAGGCTGATCCAGCCGAACGGCGTGCCGGCCTCATGGGTAAAGGTGATGCCCAGCACCAGTGCCAGGATGACGCCGAACATGGCAATGCTGCGCCCCTTGCCACGGACTCTGACGGAGGGAGCGAAGGGGTGTGGGGACGCTGGGGGGACGGGAGAGACCTGATTCATGCCCGGGCCTCCCATGCAGCGAGGAAGTGCTCGGTGCTGACTTGGTCGGTACTGACTTGCTCGGTACTGAGTTGGTCAGCGCAGCAGCGCTCTGCGGGGAGCCGGTCTGCAAAGCCGTGGCCATGCAGTGAGTGACCAACGAAGTCGCGGGCAGCGACGGTTTTTATGATTGTCATGTCCTGAGCCCTGGAGTTGGTGGAGGGGTCGGTGTGGATCAGATGTTGCGCAGGTACCAGTCGTATTCCAGACGGCTGATGATCTGCATGGCCGCTTCACGCTCCGCGCGACGGCCAGCAATGAAGACGTTCAGGAAGCGCTCGCTGAAGGCGTGGGCCAATGCTTCACTCTCCTCCAGCAGCGTCAGCGCCTCGGGCCAGCTGTTGGTCAGGCTCGGCTCGAACTGGTCATAGGCATTGCCGGTGACCGGCTCGCCCGGCGAGACCTGATGCGTGATGCCGTGGATCACCGAGGCCAGCAAGGTGGCCAGCAGCAGGTAGGGATTGACGTCGGCCCCGGCGACGCGGTGCTCGAGACGACGTGCCTCGTTGGGGCCGGAGGGGATACGGATGGCGACCGAGCGATTGTCGAAGCCCCAGGTCGGCGCCATCGGCACGTACAGGCCCTGCTGGAAGCGGCGATAGGAATTCAGGTTGGGCGCAAACAGCGCCATCGAGGCGGGCATCAGTTCCAGCAGGCCGCCGATGGCGTGACGCAGGGTCTCGGTGCCCAGCGGATTCTCGTCCTGCGCGGCGAAGACATTGTTGCCGTGCTGGTCCACCAGGCTCATGTGCGCATGCATGCCGTTGCCGGCCTCGTCGCCATACGGCTTGGCCATGAAGGTGGCATCGAAGCCGTGGCGCAGGGCGACGCCCTTGATCAGACGCTTGAGCAGGACAGCGCTGTCACAGGCCTTCATGACATCGTCGAGATGGATCAGGTTGATCTCGAACTGGCCCGGCGCACATTCCTTGAGCGCGGTATCAAGCGGCAGCTGTTGGATGCGCGCGGCAGTCTGGATCTCGTCGAGGAAGTCGGCGTACTCATCCAGCTCGCCGATGGAATAGAGCTGGCTTTCGCTGGCGCGCTCGCCCGTCAGCGGGGAGCACGGCGGCTGCACCATGCCCAGGTCATCGCGCTCGCGATCGACCAGATAGAACTCCAGTTCCAGCGCGACGACCGCCGTCAGGCCCATGTCGGCAAGAATATCGACCTGTTTCTGTAGCTGATTGCGCGGGTCGGCAAAGAAGGGGCCATCCTTGTCATCACGCATGTTCATCAGCAGCTGCCCCTGCTTGCCGTTGCGCAGCCAGGGGGCTGCCATCAGGGTGCCGGGGATGGGGCGGCAGACCTGATCACTGTCACCGCTGCTGAGCCCCAGCCCGGTTTCCTCGATGGTGTTGCCGGCGATATCCAGTGCGAAGACGGAGCCTGGCAGGTTGATGCCATTCTCATAGGCCTTTTCCAGATTCTCGCGCGGGATTCGCTTGCCGCGCTGGATGCCGCTGATGTCACTGATCAGCAGATCGATGTTCTCGATTTCCGGATGACGGTCCAGAAATTCTCTGGCCTCATCGACGGGGAGGCTGTACATGGATATCACCTGTGGGCATGGGATGTTGTGGTTTATATATCGCCATCATGGCTATTGTTGTCAAATATTTTACAACACGTGACGATTTTTGTGGCTGGATGGCTTTGGTGTTATAGCGATAAATTCTTTTTAAACAGTTTGTTGTATGGATTTTTGTGAAATCGTCGTTTCGTCGGGTTGGCAAGGAAAGGCGTTCAGTCTATGTTGATTAAAACATACCAATCATCCAAGGCCTGCTTGTTCGCCTCAAAGGAGATCCCATGCCACCTCGTCCCCTGGTGGGCGTCATTGCCTGCCGTCGCACCGTAGAAGGTCATCCGGCGCATATGGTGACCGACAAGTACGTCAGCGCCCTGCGTGAATTCGGACTGGATCCGGTGGTCATTCCGGTCTGGGAGGATGTCGAGCCCGACGCCGCCAGCGCCCTGCTGGCACGCCTGGATGGTCTGCTGCTGACTGGCAGCTATTCCAACATGCACCCCTCACGCTACGGCGAGACCAGCGCGCCGGAGAATACCTATGAAGACCCGGCCCGCGACGCTGCGGTGCTCTGCTGGGTGCCGCTGGCGCTTGAGTTGCGACTGCCGCTGCTGGGGATCTGCCGCGGGTTTCAGGAGCTGAACGTTGCCTTCGGCGGCAGCTTGCACCAGGCGGTGCAGAAGGTGGCAGGCCTGATGGATCATCGTGAGCCCAAGGGCGATCTCGAGGCGCAGTTCGCGCCATCGCATGCCATCAGCATCTCGCCCGGCGGAGTGCTGGCAGGGCTTTACGCCGCGCCCGAGGCGCAGGTCAATTCCTTGCATCAGCAGGGGGTCGCCCGTCTTGGTGAGGGCCTGAATATCGAAGCGGTTGCCCCGGATGGGCTAATCGAGGCGGTCTCGGTCAGTGGTGCGGCGTCCTTCACGCTGGCGGTGCAGTGGCATCCGGAATGGAAGCCGCGTGAGCACGCCTTGTATCAGGCGATTCTGGAAGGCTTTGCCGCGGCCTGTCGTGACAAGGCCGAGGGTGGCACCTTGCCGACCTGTCACCCGACTCGCGAGGAGGCGTGAAGATGGCAATGAATGACGCTGGCGAACGCCTGAAGGCGCTGGATGCGCGCCACCACCTGCACCCCTTCACCGACTTCAAGCAGCTGGGCGAGCAGGGCAGTCGAATCATCACCGGTGCCAGCGGCGTCTATATCCATGACGCCGATGGCCAGCGGATTCTCGATGGCATGGCGGGGCTGTGGTGCGTGAACCTCGGCTATGACCAGCCGGAACTGGTCGCGGCGGCCAGCCAGCAGATGACGCAGCTGCCGTACTACAACACCTTCTTCAAGACCGCCCACCCGCCGGCGATCGAGCTGGCGGCCGAGCTGTGTCGTCTCGCGCCGGAGCATATCAATCATGTCTTCTTCACCGGTTCCGGTTCTGAAGCCAATGACAGCATGCTGCGCATGGTACGGCGGTTCTGGGCGCTCAAGGGCCAGCCGGAAAAGCAATGGATCATCGCGCGCGAGAATGGCTATCACGGCTCGACCGTCGCGGGCATGAGCCTGGGTGGCATGGCCCCCATGCATGGTCAGGGTGGCCCCTGTGTGCCCGGCATCACGCATATTCGCCAGCCCTACTGGTTCGCGGAAGGGCGTGGAAAGGGGAGTGAAAGCCCGGAATCTGAACCACACAGTCGAGACGATTTCGGGCGACTGTGTGCCGAGGCGCTGGATGCGCGCATTCAGGAACTGGGCCCGGACAATGTGGCCGCCTTCCTGGCGGAGCCCGTGCAGGGTGCCGGCGGTGCGATCATGCCGCCTGACAGCTACTGGCCTGCCATCAAGGCCGTGCTGGCGAAATATGACATCCTGCTGGTGGTGGATGAGGTCATCTGCGGCTTCGGTCGCCTCGGTGAATGGTTCGGCAGTCAGCATTACGACCTGAAGCCCGATCTGATGCCCATCGCCAAGGGGTTGTCCTCCGGTTACCTGCCGATCGGTGGTGTGCTGGTCGGCGATAGGGTCGCCGATACGCTGATCGAAGAGGGCGGCGAGTTCTTCCATGGCTTCACCTATTCCGGACACCCGGTGTGTGCCGCCGTGGCGCTCAAGACCCTCGAGATCATGCAGCGCGAGGATATCGTCACCCGGGTGCGTGACGACCTGGGGCCGTATCTCGCCAGTCGCTGGGCCACGCTTGCAGACCACCCGCTGGTCGGCGAGGCGCGTTCGCTTGGCCTGATGGGGGCGCTGGAGCTGGTGGCCGACAAGGCCAGTGGCGAGCGTTTCGATTCTTCCCGGGCCGTCGGCAACCTGTGTCGTGATATCTGTTTCGAGACGGGACTGGTGATGCGCTCGGTGGGCGACACCATGATCATCTCGCCGCCGCTGGTGATCACGCATGAGCAGATCGATGCGCTGGTCAGTCTGGCGCGCGCGGCACTGGATGAAACGGCGCGCCAGCTGGCGAGTCACGCCGCCACTTGCTCTTCCGCTGCGCTGAAGGCCACTTCGCCCTCGTCCTCGCTGCCTTCTTCACTCTTCTCTGCTCCATCCTCTGAACCTTCCTCTTCCCTGACCTCGGAATCCTGATCATGAGCCGTCCTCAGACATTGGCCGAATGGCAGGCGCTGGCCGCTCGCCTGACCCCGCAGTTGCAAGGCAATGCCTTCATCAATGACGAATTCGTGCCGGCGGTCAGCGGCGAGACCTTCGAGAGCCTCAACCCGGCCACCGGTGAGCGGCTGGCGATGGTCGCCAGCTGTGACAGCGTCGATGCCGAGATCGCCATTCGCCATGCGCGTGCCGCCTTCAAGAGCGGTGTCTGGTCGCGCATGGCCCCGACCCGGCGCAAACAGGTGTTGCTCAGACTCGCCGAGCTGATGGAAGCCCATCAGGATGAGCTGGCGTTGCTGGATAGCCTCGACATGGGCAAGCCGGTCACCAGCGCGCTGAACGACATGGCCGGGGCGATCGGCTCGATCCGCCACCAGGCCGAGTCCATCGACAAGCTTTACGGTGAGGTCGCCCCGACCGGTCAGCAGGCGCTGGGCATGGTGCTGCGCGAACCGCTGGGCGTGGTGGCCTCCATCGTGCCGTGGAACTTCCCGCTGATGATGACGGCGTGGAAGATCGCCCCGGCGCTGGCGGCGGGCAACAGCGTCATCCTCAAACCGTCGGAGAAGTCACCGCTGTCGGCGCTGCGTCTGGCGCAGCTGGCGCGTGAGGCTGGTATCCCGAGCGGCGTCTTCCAGGTGCTGCCGGGCTTCGGGCATACCGTCGGGCGTGCGCTGGCGCTGTCGATGGACGTCGAGTGCCTGGCCTTCACCGGCTCCACCGCCGTCGGCAAGCAATTGATGCAGTATGCCGGGCAGTCGAATCTGAAGCGGGTGTTCCTGGAGTGTGGCGGCAAGAGTCCCAATATCGTCTTCGCCGATTGCGCCAATCTGGATCGCGTCGCCGAAAGTGCCGCTGCCGCCATCTTCTACAACCAGGGTGAGGTCTGTATCGCGGGTTCCCGTCTGCTGGTGGAGAACTCGATCCGCGATGCCTTCGTCGCCAAGGTAGTGGCGGCTGCCGAACGCATGCAGCCGGGCGACCCGCTGGACCCGGCAAGCTTCATGGGCGCGATGGTCGACAGCACCCAATATGAGCGCGTGATGGGCTATATCCGTCAGGGTGTCGAGGAGGGCGCGGCACTGCGCGCCGGCGGTGAGGAGGTCGAAGGGCCCGGACTCTTCATTCGTCCGGTGGTCTTCGATGGCGTCACGCCACAGATGGCGATCGGCTGCGAGGAAATCTTCGGCCCGGTGCTGTCCGTGTTCGGCTTCGAGACCGAAGACGAAGCGCTGGCGTTGGCCAATGACAGTGACTTCGGGTTGGCGGCAGGGGTGTGGAGTCAGGACATCGATCGCATCATGCGCGTGACGCATCGCCTCGAATCCGGTCAGGTCTTCGTCAACAACTGGGCGGGGGGCGATCAGACCATGCCCTTCGGTGGGGTGAAGCAGTCCGGCAACGGCCGTGACAAGTCACATCACTCGCTGGCGGAATACACCCAGCTCAAGAGTGTCTGGATCGAGCTGAGCTGAACCGGGATGAGCTGAACTGAAATGAAATGAGCTGTGTAGGTCCCCATGAACTCAGGGGCTTGCGAAGAACGAAGAGGCCACGCGATTGCGTGGCCTCTTTTTCTTGCCTTCGTCGCAAGGGCTAGAACATCCGCGCCGGCGTCGCGCAGCTGACCAGGCGACACTCGACATCACCGATGTTGCGGAAGCGATGCGGCACGTTGGTATCGAAGTAGTAGGCGTCGCCCGCCTTCAATACCCGCGTGTCGCCACCGATGGTGATCTCTATCTCGCCCTCGATGACCACGCCCGCTTCCTCACCCTGATGGGTGATCATCTCGCGGCCGGTGTCAGTGACGGGCGGGTAGGTCTCGATCATGAACGACAGGGCGCGGTCATGCCGCTTGGCGCCCACCAGCTTGAAGATGACATCGCCGCTGCCGACGTTGATCAGCTCCTCCTCGCTGTAGAACACCTTGGCGGTGTTCTCGAGCTCCATGGTGAAGAAGTCGCCGACACTCATGGGAATGGCGGCGAGAATCTTCGACAGTGAACTCACCGACGGGCTGACCTTGCCCTGTTCGATCAGTGACAGGCTCGAGTGTGTCACACCGCAGCGCTTGGCCAGCTCGCGTTGCGAGATGCCACGCAAGGTACGCAATGCCCGCAGGCGGGCACCGACATCATCTGCCATCAGAACATCCTTCATGTCGCGACGAGTTGAGGAGAGGGGCAAGCCCTTCCAGACCGACGACGGCCAGCCACGGAGCTCCGCAACTGGCCGTCGTTCACGTGCTGGTGGTCGAGATCAGGGGCATCGGCATCAGAGCCGGCGCTGTCCTGATCATCGACAACGCGATCAGCTGAGGCTATCCAGCTTGTCCTTCAGCACCTTGTTGACCTGTTGCGGATTGGCGGTGCCGCGCGAGGCCTTCATCACCTGACCGACGAAGAAGCCGATCATCTTGCCACGCTTGTCCGGTTCGGCTTCCTGATACTGGGTCACCTGGGCCGGGTTGTCGGCGATCACCTGATCGACCACGGCTTCGATGGCACCGGTGTCGGTGACCTGCTTGAGGCCGCGCGACTCGATGATCTCGTCGGCGCTCTTGCCTTCGCCATCCCACAGTGCGGCGAACACCTGCTTGGCGGCCTTGCCGTTGATGGTCTCATCGACGATGCGCTTGATCAGGCCACCCAGCTGGGCCGCGGAGACCGGGCTGACGGTGATGTCGAGGTTTTCCTTGTTGAGACGACCGGCCAGCTCGCCTTGCACCCAGTTGGCGGCCTGCTTGGCGTCGCCGCAGACATCCTTCACTTCCTCGAAGAAGTCGGCCATCTCGCGGCTGGCGGACAGCACGCTGGCGTCATAGGCGGACAGGCCCAGTTCGCTTTCGAAGCGCGCGCGTTTCTCGGCCGGCAGTTCCGGCAGGGTCTGGCGCAGGTGTTCGATGTAGGCCTCGTCCACTTCCACCGGCAGCAGGTCCGGGCACGGGAAGTAGCGGTAATCGTTGGCTTCTTCCTTGGTGCGCATGCTGCGCGTCTCGTCAGCGTCCGGATCATACAGGCGGGTTTCCTGCACGACCTTGCCGCCGTCCTCGATCAGCTCGATCTGACGCTCCACCTCGAAGTGGATGGCGCGCTCGATGAAGCGGAAGGAGTTGACGTTCTTGATCTCCGCGCGGGTGCCGAAGGCTTCCTGGCCCTTGGGGCGCACCGAGACGTTGACGTCGCAACGCAGGGAACCTTCGGCCATGTTGCCGTCGGAGATGCCCAGGTAGGTGACGATGGCGTGGATCGCCTTCACGTAGGCCACCGCTTCCTTGGCGGAACGCATGTCCGGCTCGGAGACGATTTCCAGCAGTGGTGTGCCGGCGCGGTTGAGGTCGATGCCGGTCATGCCCTGGAAGTCTTCATGCAGCGACTTGCCGGCATCTTCCTCGAGGTGGGCATGGTGGATGCGGATCGACTTGCGCGTGCCATCTTCCAGAAGGATCTCGAGCACGCCAGGACCGACGATGGGCTGATCCATCTGGCTGGTCTGGTAGCCCTTGGGCAGATCCGGGTAGAAGTAGTTCTTGCGCTCGAACACCGAACGACCGGCAACGGCGGCATCGACGGCGAGGCCGAAGCGCACGGCCATGGCCACGGCCTGCTCGTTGAGCACCGGCAGGGTGCCCGGCAGGCCGAGGTCCACGGCGCTGGCCTGGGTGTTGGGCTCGGCACCGTAGGTGGTGGAAGAGCCGGAGAAGATCTTTGACTGGGTGGCGAGCTGAGCGTGAACCTCAAGCCCGATTACGACTTCCCATTGCATCAGGCTTGCTCCTGTCCGAATTCCGGGCGCTGGCGGTGCCAGTCGGTGATTTGCTGGAACTGGTGCGCGACGCCCAGCAGGGTCTGCTCACCGAAGTGCGGGCCGAGGATCTGCAGACCCACCGGACGCTTGCCTGCCAGGCCGGCCGGCACGCTGATGCCCGGAATGCCCGCCAGGTTGATGGCGATGGTGTAGAGATCCTGCAGGTACATGGACAGCGGGTCCTTGTGCGCGCCGAGATCGAACGCCGGGGTCGGTGCCGCCGGGCCCATCAGTACATCGACCTGGTCGAAGGCATCGAGGAAGTCCTGACGGATCAGGCGACGCACCTTCTGGGCCTTGATGTAGTAGGCATCGAAGAAGCCTTCGGACAGGGTGTGCGTGCCGATGATGATGCGACGCTTCACCTCGTCGCCGAAGCCTTCCTCGCGCGTGCGCTTGTAAAGGTCTTCCAGGTCCTGCGGGTCCTTGCAGCGATGGCCGAAACGCACGCCGTCGTAACGCGACAGGTTGGAGGAGGCCTCGGCCGGCGCGATCACGTAGTAGGTCGGGATGGCCAGGTGGGTATGCGGCAGCGAGATTTCCTGCACGCTGGCACCGGCATCCTCGAAGACCTTGATCGCGGCACGCACGGAAGCTTCGACTTCCTCGGACAGGCCTTCGCCGAAGTATTCCTTCGGCAGGCCGATCTTCAGGCCCTTGAGGTTGTAGTCCAGCCCTTCGACGTAATCCGGCACGCCACGCACCACGCTGGTGGAGTCGCGCGGGTCGGCGCCGGCGATCACGTTCATCAGGCGCGCGCAGTCTTCGGCGGAGCGGGCCATCGGACCGCCCTGATCGAGACTGGAGGCGTAGGCGATCATGCCGTAGCGCGAGACGCGACCATAGGTCGGCTTGAGGCCGGTGATGCCACAGAAGGCGGCCGGCTGGCGGATGGAACCGCCGGTGTCGGTGCCCAGGGCGGCCGGCGCAAGGCCAGCGGCGACGGCGGCGGCACTGCCACCGGAGCTGCCACCCGGCACGGCGGACAGGTCCCACGGGTTCTTGACGGCGCCGTAGTGGCTGTTCTCGTTCGAGGAGCCCATCGCGAACTCATCGAGGTTGGTCTTGCCGAGAATCACCACGCCTTCGGCCTTGAGCTTCTCGATCACGGTGGCGTCGTAGGGCGCGACGAAGTTGTCGAGCATCTTCGAGCCGCAGCTGGTGCGCACACCTTCGGTGCAGAAGATGTCCTTGATGGCCATCGGCACGCCGGTCAGCGCGGCGGCATTGCCAGCGGCACGGCGCGCATCGGCGGCATCCGCATCACGCAGCGCGTCTTCGCGGCACAGGGTGATGTAGCTGTTGAGCTCGCCGTCGAGGCGTTCGATACGGGCCAGGAAGGCTTCCGTCAGCTCGCGGCTGGTGTATTCGCCGGCCTCCAGGCCTTGCGCCAGCTCACTGAGCGTCTTGTCATGTAGTGCAATGGACGATGACATGTTCGATTCCATCAGTGCAGACGATGCGCCGGGCATCGTCCGCAGAAATTCCGGGGCGGACGGGGCGTGCCGCGTGACGTGGTATCCGATGGCAGCCGGTCACGATGCGTGAGCGACCTGCCAGGCGAGATCACTCGACGACGCGCGGAACCAGATACAGACCCTGCTCTGTGGCCGGGGCCACCTGCTGAAAACGCTCGCGCTGATTCGATTCGGTGACTTCGTCCGCGCGCAGGCGTTGCGTGGCTTCCAGCGGGTGTGCCAGCGGTGCGACGCCGTCGGTATCGACCTGTTGCAGCTGGTCGACCATGGCGAGAATCCGGTCGAGATCCTCGACGTAGGCTTCGGCATCCTGCGAGGCAAGACCCAGGCGTGCGAGGTGAGCGGCACGCAGCACATCTGAATGTTCAAGGGCCATTGAAGTTTCCCTGTCTTGGCTTCGAGAGGCTTGAGGGGACGGCAGGAGTCGGAGACGACCACGCGGAATCGGACTGGCGCTACGTGCGCGAAAAGCCGAATTCGAAAATTGTGGTGTCCCGGCAAACCCGATGCCCGTTACCCTGTAAAACAGCGCGCTTTGCAGCGATGGAGCAATCTGTCGCCGAATGCGCCGTTACAGTGTGATTCGGCGTGAAATGTACCACATCTGCGTCCCTCTGGCAGGCGTGTCAGCTTGCCGCCATGGGGTGGCAATGGTACCGTTCGCGTCTGCACAGGGTTCCGGTCTGGACTAGGTGATCAACTTCCATGTTTAAACGTTTACGTGGGCTGTTCTCGAGCGATCTGTCGATCGATCTGGGTACTGCCAACACGCTTATTTATGTGCGCGGTCGCGGTATCGTGCTCGACGAGCCCTCAGTCGTGGCCATTCGCCAGTCCGGGAATGCCCGCAGTGTGGCGGCCGTCGGTGCCGATGCCAAGCGCATGCTGGGGCGTACCCCCGGCAATATCACGGCCATCCGTCCGATGAAGGACGGCGTCATCGCCGACTTCACCGTTACCGAACAGATGCTCCAGCATTTCATCCGCAAGGTGCATCAGAGCACCTTCCTGACACCCAGCCCTCGTGTGCTGGTGTGTGTGCCGTGCATGTCGACCCAGGTCGAGCGTCGCGCCATCAAGGAATCGGCCGAAGGGGCCGGCGCGCGTGAGGTCTACCTGATCGAGGAGCCGATGGCTGCCGCGATCGGTGCGGGCCTGCCGGTGGAAGAGGCGATGGGCTCCATGGTGGTCGATATCGGTGGTGGTACCACTGAAATCGCCATCATCTCGCTCAACGGCGTGGTCTATTCCGAATCCGTGCGTATCGGCGGTGACCGCTTCGACGAAGCCATCACCTCCTATGTGCGTCGCCATTACGGCAGCCTGATCGGTGAGGCGACGGCCGAGCGCATCAAGGAAGAGATCGGTTGTGCCTACCCGGGTGGCGAGCTGCGCGAGATCGACGTGCGCGGCCGCAACCTGGCCGAGGGCATTCCGCGTTCCTTCACGCTCAACTCCCACGAGATCCTCGATGCGCTGCAGGAACCGCTGGCGGCCATCGTCTCGGTGGTCAAGAGCGCGCTCGAGCAGTCTCCGCCGGAGCTGGCCTCCGACATCGCCGAGCGCGGCCTGGTGCTGACCGGTGGTGGTGCGCTGCTGCGTGACATCGACAAGCTGATCGCGGAAGAGACGGGCCTGCCGGTGATCATCGCCGAAGACCCGCTGACCTGCGTGGCGCGTGGCGGTGGCAAGGCGCTGGAAATGATCGATCAGCACACCTTCGAGCTGCTGTCGAGCGATTGACCTCGTCCGGGGCCGGGCATGCTGTGTGCTGTACGGCTGGTCCCGGCCTGTCGGAGGAAGTGCTATCAAACCCCTGTTCACGCGTGGCCCCGTGCCCGGCTACCGCATGCTGTTGTGCGCGGTGCTGTCACTCGCGCTGATGTTTGCCGAAGATCGCTTCAGCTGGATGGTCGATGTGCGCGCCAGCATGGCGACGCTGGTATCGCCCGTGCAGTGGGTCGTCAGCTTGCCGACGGAAGGCATCAGCTGGGGCGCGCTGGTGTTTGCCGACCAGCAGGAGCTGGCCGACGAGAATCGCGCGCTGCGCGAACAGCTGCTCAATCTGTCCAGCCGTGTGCAACGCATGGCGAGCCTGACCTCCGAGAATACGCGCCTGCGCGAATTGCTCAATGCCGGGCAGCGTAGCGACATCCCCTATATCACCTCCCAGTTGCTGACCCTCGATGCTGACCCGTTCTCCCACCGCATGGTGGTGGACCGCGGCGAGCAGGATGGCGTGCGCATCGGCTTGCCGGTACTCGATGCCTATGGCCTCGTCGGGCAGGTCATCTCCACCTCGGCCTACAACAGTCGCGTGCTGATGATCAGTGATGCCAGTCACGCCGTGCCGGTGGAGATCAATCGCAATGGCCTGCGCTTCATCGCCCAGGGCAGCGGCAAGATCGATCAGGTCGATGTGCTGCATGTGCCGGATACCGCCGACATTCGTGTCGGTGATCTGCTGGTGACTTCCGGACTGGCACTGCGCTTTCCGCGCGGCTTGCCGGTGGCACGTGTCACCGAGGTCTATCATGATCCCGGCAAGCCGTTTGCCCGCGTGAGTGCCGAGCCCATCGCGCAGCTGGAGCGTTCGCGCAACTTCCTGATCCAGATGCCGCCACCGGTGGATACCGACAACCTGTATGTCGATGACAGTCTCGATGAGTTGCCGCGTGACAACCTGGCGGCGCCCAGGCCCGAGGGTGACGACGCCGCACAAGGCTCCGCCGAGGATACGGCAGATGCTCAGGCACCCACCGATGCTGCCGGGGAGAACAACTGATGGCCTTTCGTCCCCAGACCACCTTGCTGTGCTGGTTCTCGCTGCTGCTGGCGCTGTGCCTGCAGGTCATGCCATTGCCGGATGTATGGCTGATCTGGCGGCCCCAGTGGCTGGGCCTGATGCTGGTCTACTGGTGCATCGTCTCGCCGCAGAGTGTCGGAGTCTTCCACGGCTTCCTGTTCGGGCTGGCGCTGGATGTCCTGCAGGGCGCACCGCTGGGGCACAACGCCCTGGTGCTGTCGTTGACGGCCTTCATGGGCGTGCTGCTCTATCAGCGCATTCGCGCCTATTCACTGCTGCAGCAGGCGTTGCTGGTGATCGTGGTGCTGGGCATCGCGCAGTTGCTGGATCAATGGCTGCGCAGTCTGTTCGGTGCCGGCCCCGTCAGCCTGTCGTTCCTGCTCTCGGCGGTCATCGGTGGCGCACTGTGGCCGTGGCTCTATACCCTGCTGCAGATGCTGCGTCGGCGGGTCGCGGCCTGAGTGCCACTGACACGTCGATAGCGCTTCTTGTCAGCTTCCAAAAGCCGCCTACGGGCGGCTTTCTGGTACTTGTCAGTCATGTTTCTCTTCACGAGGTCTTCCATGTCATCCACTTCAAGGTCATCCACTTCCAGGCCATCCACACCTGATACCGAAAGCCCCACTTCCTCACTCTTTGCGAACTCTGACACCGCGGGGCAGCGCACAGTGATGTCTCAGGGCATTGTTCAACAGGGCGTTGTTCAACAGGGCGTTGCTCAACAGGGCGCTGCTCATGCGGAATTGATTCTGGCCTCGGGGTCGCCGCGT
>NZ_CFDJES010000006.1:37835-46015 GCF_983723665.1 Cobetia sp.
TGCTCAACAGGGCGCTGCTCATGCGGAATTGATTCTGGCCTCGGGGTCGCCGCGTCGTCGTGACCTGCTGGCCAGTATCGGCATCCAATGTGAGGTGGCGCCGGTGGATATCGATGAGACGCCGCAGGCCAATGAGTCGCCGGAGCATTACGTGCTGCGGCTGGCGCGGGAGAAGGCGCAGGCCGGTTTCGCGGCCCTGGCGCAGCGGACGGCAGGCCAGACGGCGGGGTGGCGAGTGCTCGGCGCGGATACCGCACTGGCACTGGATGGACGCATTCTCGGCAAGCCGCGTGATGAGGCCGATGCGCGCGAGATGCTGCTCAGCCTGTCGGGGCGCAGCCATCAGGTGCTCAGTGGCGTGGCGCTGTGTCATGGCGACGCCGGGCGCGACATGCGCTGCGCGAGCGAGCTGGTCGAGAGCCGCGTGACTTTCCGCACCATCACCCCGGAGGAGGCTGCGCGCTACTGGGCGACCGGTGAGCCGGCTGACAAGGCGGGGGGTTACGCCATCCAGGGGCTCGGCGCCGTCTTCGTCAGTCATCTCGAGGGCAGTTACAGCGCCGTGGTCGGGCTGCCGCTGCATGAGACCGCAGAGCTTCTGAGCAAGGCGGGCGTTCAGCCGTGGCAACCACTCTGACGGGCGATGTTCTGCACTGCGGCAGTCGGGTGTCGAGACAGCACTCCAGCGCCATCGCGAAGGACGATGGCTTGCGTGCGTGGCACAAAATACCCGTTGCAGGAAATCCTTAGTCGATAGATCACAGCCGGGGGCTCCCTTGCTATGTCATAATCGCAAGCAACGACTTTACAAGGACTTGCGCTATGAGCGGCGAGGTATTGATCAACCTGACACCGATGGAGACCCGCGTGGCGGTGGTCGAGAACGGTGTCCTGCAGGAAGCCTTCATCGAACGCAGCGGGCGACGCGGCATCGTCGGCAACATCTACCGTGGCAAGGTGGTGAGAGTGTTGCCCGGCATGCAGGCGGCCTTCATCGACATCGGTCTCGAACGGGCCGCATTCATCCATGCCCAGGAAGTCATGCCGGCGCATACGCCGCATGACGAGCAGCTCTCGATCCGCGAGCTGCTCAGCGAAGGCCAGCCACTGGTGGTGCAGGTCACCAAGGACCCCATCGGCACCAAGGGCGCCCGGCTGACCACGCATCTGTCGGTGCCGTCACGCTATCTGGTCTACATGCCGGACTCGCCGCATACCGGCGTGTCGCAGCGCATCGAGAGCGATGCCGAGCGTGACCGCCTCAAGGAGCTCACCGAGCAGTGCCTGACGGCGCTGGATCCGGAAGCGCCCGGCGGCTTCATTCTGCGCACGGCGGCCGAAGGCATCAGCGAGGCCGAGCTCAAGCAGGACATGCACTTCCTGCTGCGCCTGTGGCGCAAGGTCAGCGAGCGACGCCTGACCGCCGCCGTGCCCAGCGTGATCTATGATGATCTGCCGCTGTTCATGCGCACGCTGCGCGACGTGATGCGTGACGAGATCGAGCGCGTGCGCATCGACTCGCGCGAGAACTTCATCCGGCTCAAGGAATTCGCCAGCGAGTTCATGCCCGACATGGAAGGGCGCATCGAGTATTACCCCGGCGAGCGACCGATCTTCGATCTGTTCAGTGTCGAGGATGAGCTGCACAAGGCGATGGGCCGCAAGGTGCAGCTCAAGAGTGGCGGCTATCTGGTGATCGACCAGACCGAGGCGATGACCACCATCGACGTCAACACCGGGGGTTTCGTCGGTCATCGCAACCTCGAAGAGACCATCTTCAAGACCAATCTCGAGGCGGCGACCGCCATCGCGCGCCAGCTGCGGCTGCGCAATCTCGGCGGCATCATCATCATCGACTTCATCGACATGGAAGAGACCGAGCACCAGCGCCAGGTGCTGCGAGTGCTCGAGAAGTCGCTGGAGCGTGATCATGCCAAGAACAAGATGACCGGTGTGACCGAACTGGGCCTGGTGCAGCTGACGCGCAAGCGCACGCGCGAGAGTCTGGAGCAGGTGCTGTGCGAGGCCTGCCCGACCTGTCAGGGGCGCGGCACCCTCAAGACGCCGGAGACGGTCTGCTACGAGATCTTCCGCGAGATCATGCGCGAAGAGCGCGCCTACAGCCCGGATACCTACATGGTGCTGGCCTCGCAGAACGTGGTCGATCGCCTGCTGGACGAGGAATCCGCGGCCGTGGCGGACCTCGAGAGCTTCATCGGCAAGACCATCCGCTTCCAGGTCGAGGCGCATTACACCCAGGAGCAGTACGATATTGTGCTCATGTGATCTGTCAGCCGCCGCGCCTGCGATGAAGCCGGGAGTCGCGTTATCCACATCGTGAGTCTGTCCTGTTCGGAGAACCACCAGTGACCCGTTCTACCTCACCAGAGGCGGCACGTTCTACCTCGCAAGAGGCGGCGCAGGAGGGCGTCGAAGACGCCCCGTCTTCGTCAGCTGCGACGCCAGCGCCACCCTCGCGTGGGCGGCGCTGGGCGCGCGGGCTGCTGATGGCGCTCGCGGTGCTGCTGGCGGTGCTGGCCATCCTGATCGGGGGCCTGCGCTGGTGGTTGACCACGCTGGATTCGCGCAGTGAGTCCATCAGTGACTTCATTGCCACCCAGACCCACTCCAATGTGGGGATGTCATCGCTTGAAGGCCGCATGGATCACCTTGATCCGGCCATCAAGCTGTCGGGGCTGAACCTATTTCGACCCAACGAGATGCAGGCGGCGCCGCTGTTGAGCGTGTCGCATCTGGAAACCCGTCTCGATGTGCTTTCCTCCCTGCGCCATCTGGCGCCTGTCTTTGATCGCGCCACCGCCACCGGCGTCATCGTGCACCTGTACCAGCGCGAAGATGGCAGCTGGGGCTGGCCGGGGCCGCCGCGTCCTCCCGAAGCGCTCGAACCCGAAGGACAGATGAGCCTTGCGCAGACGGAGCAGGGGCTGGCGCTTTTGGCGCGTCAGCGTGTGCGGCTCGAGGACGTGCGCCTGGTGCTGCATGGTCGCAACGATACCCTCAACCTGAATGCCGCCGAGCTGTTGCTGTCGGGAGAAGGCGATCGCGCGCATCTGGAAGGCCAGTTGCGGGTCGGGGAATCGCCTCAGGCCGGTGTCAGCGCCGTGCTGGAAGTGCTGCCGGGAGACGACGGCCTCGCCGACTACTCGGCCCAGCTGCAGGTGGAGCTGGACGCCGGTGCGCTGGCGAGTGTCGGGCGTCTGATGGGCGAGCGCGACAGCCTGATGCTGCGCGACGCCGATGGCAACGCGACGCTGTGGGCGCGCTGGCGTGATGCGCGACTGGAAGATGCTCGTCTGCGTCTTGATCTCAATCGCCTGACGCTGGATCACCATGGCGCCCAGCTGGCGCTCAAGGACATTCATGCGCGTGGCCAGTGGCTGCGCGACCTGGCGGGCAGTGATCGCTGGCAGGCCTGGCTCAATCAGATATCGGTCGGTGCCACGCAACTCGATGACGCCCCGGTGGCCGGCACTCCGGCGGCTGACAGTGACGACCAGACGCCGCAAGCGGCGTCATCGCCAGAAGTCTCCGCGGCGCTTGCCAGTCTGCCCGAGCGTATTTCGCTGTCGGGGGATCTCGCCGAGGGCAGCGTGTCGCTGGTCACCAGCAGTTTCGATCTGGAGAAGGTGGCGCGCTGGCGCAATGTGCTGGCGCTCGGCGAGCTGGGCAATGTGCTCGAGTCTCTCGATCCGCGTGGCACGGCCACCGGCCTCTCCCTGTCGCTGGCCGGGATCGGCCTCGATACCCCGCTGACCATGAAGCTGGCGCTGGGCCTGACCGGCGCCGAGGTGGAACCCTGGCAGGGCGCTCCGGGGCTCGGTCCCCTGGCGGCCTGGGTCACCGCGCAGAGTCTTGATGAAGGCGGCATCGCGAGCCGGATCGCGTTTCGTGGCGACCCGGGCATGCGCTTCCACTTCCCCGAGGTCTTCGGCGACGGCTGGCAGCTCGAGGCTGCCGACGGGGTGGTCGAGGTCAAGGTCGATGACAGTGGCAGCAGCGTCTCGGGGCATGACCTGCATATCCAGCGCGCTGGCGCCGATGTGACGGGCGGCTTCGGCCTGCAGATTCCCGCAAAGGATCATGATCGCTTCCAGCTGGATCTCGAGATGCGCGACGTGAATGCCCGCAGCATTCCGCTGGCCTCCTGGTTGCCGATGAAGGTGCTGGACCCGGCGCTGAGCGAGTGGTTGACGCGCGATGTCGCGGGGCAGGTCCCCGAGGGCAGCCTGCATCTCACCCAGGTGTGGGATGACGACAATGGCGAAAATGGCTATGGCCCCGGCGATTCGATGGACCTTGAGCTTGCCATCGAGGACGGGCGACTCGGTTACGCCGAGGGCTGGCCTGCGCTGGAGGGCGTGAAGGGCAACCTCGCGCTGCATGACAATACGCTGAGTGCCACGGTCGCGGCGGCGCACTCTCAGCCGGCCACGGCGCTGGGCAGTGCAGCGCCCCTGGCGGTGCGTCAGGCCGACGTCGACATGCAGGACAATACCTTGAAGATTCAGGGTGACGTGACCGGCAGCGTCGAGGCGCTGTTCGATCTGCTCTCGCATGCGCCGCTCGAGGATACCGCAGCGCTGATCTCCGAATGGCAGGGCAAGGGCTCGGTAGATGCGACGATGGACATCCGCGTGCCGCTGGAGGACGCCGAGCAGACGCGCATCACGGCGGCGGGCAAGGTCGGCGAGCGCCAGGCGGCGACGCTGGCCTTCCCGGGGCCGGGCATCGAGGTTGACGGCATTCGCGGGCCGCTCGAGTTCGTGCATGACCCATCCCGCCCCGAGGGACGCCGTGAACAGTTGACCGGCAACCTCTCCGGCAAGCTGTTCGGCGGTGCGGTCAAGGCGGCGCTCAACATCGGGCAGGCAGATTCAAGCAGCAAGGGCGCGATCATCTTCGACGGCAAGGCGCCATTGGCGCCGGTGCTGGGCTGGCTGGGCGCGCCCGAGCACCTGATCGGCGATGCCGCCGAGAGCACCCGGGCCGCCTTGCAGGACGGCGAGAGCCCGAGTGCGCTGGGCGGAGAGTTCAACTACCAGGCGCGCATGATGCTGCCGGATGACGGCGCCAGTCTGGCGCTCTCGAGTGACCTCAAGGGAGTGGCCATCAATCTGCCGGCACCCTTTGGCAAGGCGCGAGAGGAGGCGGCACCGCTGGCGGTGGATATCGGGCTCGCGGAGGGTGGCGGCGATGTTCGCCTCGACAATCGCGCCCGTGCACGCTGGAAAGGCGGCAATACGCGTGACGATGGCAGTACGGTGCCGATGACGGGGCAGTTGTGGCTGGAGCGTTGGCCGAGTGACCCGCAGTGGCCCACCCAGACCGGCTGGGACATCGCCTGGCGCACGCCGACCCTTGCCCCCGAGCTCTGGAAGCCGTGGGCGGGAGCGCTCTCCGGTGAAGGTGGCGTGAGTGGGGAGGGCAGCGCGAGTGGTGAGGGCAGCGACGCGGGGCAGAGTGACCCCCTGCGTGCCTTGTCACGCCTGCGCGTTGCCACCGATTGCTTGATGATCCAGTCCCGGTGTACGGGGCCGATGACGCTGGAGGCCGCGCCGCGCCAGAGCTCGCAGCAGCAAGGGCTGGGGCTGGCCGCGACGCTGGATGGTCAGCTCGCCAGTGGCGAGCTGGTGTGGCAGTCAGGCGCCGCGCGACCGCTGATTCTGGACCTGGACACCCTGAATCTCGATGCCCTGTGGCCCGCGGATACCGAGCAGGAGGCGCAGGCCGCCAGTGCGCCAGGCAACTTTACCGAGGCTATCGATGTCGGCATCGAGCCGACGCCGTATCCCGCTGAGCTTGCCGACCTGCCCGCGGGCAGTCTGCGCCTAGCACACCTCATCTGGCGCGATCAGCAGCTGGGGCCGATCAGTGCCGACTGGACCGCCGACAGCCAGCAGCTGGTGGTGTTGCCGCTCTCCATCACGCTGGGCAAGATCACCGCGGTGGGCAACATCACCTGGGAGGATGCCGGCACCAACAGTCTGACGCGCGCTCGCCTGTCCGCCGATGGCAGTGACCTGGGCGGGCTGCTCGAGCGTCTCTCCCAGCCGCGCGGCATCGAGGCGGACCGTGCCCGGGCCGAGGTCAAGCTGGCCTGGCCCGGTGCGCCGCAGGACTTTGCCCTGTCGCGCTCCAATGGTCGCGTCGAGATCAAGCTGGATGACGGACGCTTCCTGAATCTGGGCTCGACCTCCGCCCGCCTGTTGGGGCTGGTCAATGTGGATAACCTGCTGCGCCGGCTGTCGCTGGACTTCTCTGATGTCACCGACAAGGGGACGGCCTTCGACAAGGTGCGTGGCGCAGCGACGCTCTTCGATGGGCGACTGGAAAGCGATGGCCCCTTGCGTATCGAGGCGCCGTCCACCACCGTGACACTCAACGGGCAGGTCGACCTGCTTCGCGGTACCCTTGATCAACGCATGGCCATCACGGTGCCGGTCAGCCAGAACCTTCCGCTGGCCGCCGTGCTGGCAGGCGCGCCCGCCGTGGGCGGGGCGCTGTTCGTGGCCGACAAGATCTTCGGCCGCTTCATCGACAAGGTGACGCAAATTCACTATCGGGTATCAGGCCCCTGGGGCGACCCGAACATTACTCTGGAAAGTGCCGAATGACGCAAAATGCGAGTTCCGGTCGCGTGCTCGACGATGCCGCGGCCCTGTTGCTGACCCCGGGCGGGCTCAGCCTGGATGATCTGGATGCTGGTCTGGCACATGCCATGGGCCCGGGCACCGACTATGCCGACCTCTACTTCCAGCGTATCTGGCAGGAGAGCTGGGTGCTGGAAGACGGCGTCGTCAAGGACGCCAGCTACAACATCGATGGCGGCGTGGGCGTACGCTCACTGGCGGGGGAAAAGACCGGCTTCGCGTACTCCAATCAGATCGATGCCGCCGCGCTAGCCGACACTGGCCGCACTGCGGCGGGTATCTCGCGCAGCGGCAGCAGCGGCACGGTGGCAAGCTCGATCATCACCGAGGCGCCGTCCTTCTATGCGGGCATCGACCCGCTGAATGGCCTGAGCGCCGAGGACAAGGTCGCGATGCTCAAGGAAGCGGACCGCATCGCGCGCAGCCTTGACCCGTCCATCAGTCAGGTGTCGGCCTCGCTGTCGGCGCTTTACGAGGTGGTGATGGTGCGTGCCAGCGATGGCACCCTCGCCGCGGACCTGCGTCCGCTGGTGCGTTTCAACATCAGCGTGATCGCGGTGCGCAATGGCCGTCGCGAGCGTGGCAGTGCCGGTGGCGGTGGGCGTTTCCCGTTGACCCGTCTGCGCGATGAGAATGTCGCCGAGCGTTACGCGCGTGAAGCCGTGCGTCAGGCGCTGGTCAATCTCGAGGCGATCGATGCACCGGCCGGTCAGATGCCGGTGGTGCTGGGCAATGGCTGGCCGGGCGTGCTGCTGCACGAGGCGGTCGGTCATGGTCTGGAAGGTGACTTCAACCGCAAGGGCAGCTCTGCCTTCTCGGGCCGCATGGGTGAGCAGGTCGCGGCACGCGGCGTCACCGTGGTCGATGATGCGACCCTGGCCGATCGCCGTGGCTCGCTGTCCGTCGATGACGAAGGCACCCCGGGGCAGTACACGCCGCTGATCGAGGACGGCATCCTCACCGGCTACATGCAGGACAAGCTCAATGCCCGCCTGATGGGCATGGCGCCGACGGGCAATGCGCGCCGTGAGTCCTTCGCGCACCTGCCGATGCCGCGCATGACCAATACCTACATGCTGGGTGGCGATCGCGATCCGCAGGAGATCATCAAGAGCGTCAAGCGTGGCATATACGCGGTCAGCTTCGGCGGTGGCCAGGTCGACATCACCTCCGGGCGCTTCGTGTTCTCCGCCAGCGAAGCCTATCTGATCGAAGACGGCAAGGTGACCACGCCGGTCAAGGGCGCGACCCTGATCGGCAACGGGCCGGAAGCCATGGGTCGCGTCTCGATGATCGGCAACGACCTGGAGCTGGATACCGGTGTCGGCGTGTGTGGCAAGGACGGCCAGTCCGTGCCCGTCGGTGTCGGTCAGCCGACGCTGAAGCTCGATGAGTTGACGGTCGGCGGCACGCAATCCTGAGCGGGTCGCGTTCACAATGAAGCGATGAATACGACGACACCGCCATGGCAGGGCCATGGCGGTGTCGAGGAAGCGCTTGAGGATCAGC
>NZ_CFDJES010000006.1:46115-49711 GCF_983723665.1 Cobetia sp.
ACGTGAGCGGCAGACCCCGTGTCAGAGGTCGAGTTCGGCCCGCAGCAGCTTGAAGAGCTTCTTGGCGCTGTTGGGCTGTTTGCCGGCGTCACGTTCGGCACGCGCATTGCGGATCAGCTGACGCAGGGCCTGACGGTCCACGTGAGGATAATCCTCGACGAAGATCACGAAGGCTTCATCGTCGTCCAGCAGGCGATCGCGCCAGCGTTCGAGACGCTGGAAGGAAGCATCGCGACGCACGTTCTGCTGCTCCATGGCTTCGAAGACGGCACGCACGGCGTCCAGGTCTTCCTTGCGCATCAGCTTGCCGACGTACTGCATGTGGCGACGCAGGCCTTCGTGACTACGAATGCGATGGGTCTCCTCGATGGCGGCCAGCATGTCGTCAGAGAGCGGGAACTTGGCGCGCTGGCCTTCCGGCAGATCGATGATCTTCTTGCCCAGCGCCTGCAGCTCGATCATCTCGCGCTTCAACTGGGACTTGCTGGGGCGCTCGACGAGCTCCTCGGGTCTTTCTTTACGCATGCCAATTCCAATGAGTCGGGGAAATTTGCGGCAGTATAGCACTGCCGGGCCCCCGTCTCCTCAGAAGGAGAACAACATGAGCCAGGCCTTTGATGCCGTTGCTCAGCAACAACTGCTCGAGCGTCGCGTCAGCGAAGCTCTCGAGCTTGCCCGCAGCCTGGGTGCCGACGCCTGTGAGGTCGGTGCCAGCGTCGATCAGGGCGTCAGCATCTCGGTGCGTGACGGCGAAGTCGAGACGGTCGAACTGTCGCGTGACCAGGGCATCGGCGTGACCGTCTATCTCGGCAATCGCAAGGGCAGCGCGACATCTTCCGATGCCGGCAGCGACTCGATTCGTGCCGCGGTCGAGAAGGCGGTCTCCATCGCGCACTATACCGGCGAAGACAGCTTTGCCGGTCTGGCGCCGGCCGAGCTGATGGCCACCGACTTCCCTGATCTCCAGGCGCATCATCCCTGGGCGATCAGCGTCGATGAAGCGACCGACCTGGCACTGGCCTGTGAGCGTGCCGGGCTGGAAGTGGAGGGCATCGCGCAGTCCGAAGGCGCCAGCTTCTCCAGCGGCGAAGGCGTGCAGGTCTACGGCAACAGCCATGGGTTCCTGGCCAGCCAGTGCGGCAGCCGCCACTCGATGTCATGCATGCTGATCGCCAAGGATGCTCAGGGCATGCAGCGTGACTATGACTACACCAGCGTGCGCAATCCGGCGGACCTGCGCTCTCCCGAGTCGGTGGGGCGTGAAGCCGCGCGCCGCACGCTGGCGCGCCTGAATGCGCGCAAGGTGGCGACGGGACGCATGCCGGTGCTGTTCGACCCGCAGATGTCGGCCGGGCTGGTCGGTCACTACCTGTCTGCCATCGCCGGCGGCTCGCTGTACCGTGAGTCCAGCTTCCTGTGCGATAGCCTGGGTCAGCCGCTGTTCCCCGACTGGTTCACGCTGGGCGAGAAGCCGCGGGAAGTCGGTGGCATGTCCAGCGCCGCCTTCGACAACGATGGCGTCGCGACGCGTGACAATGTCTACTTTGCCGACGGCAAGGTGCAGAGCTACATGCTGAGCGCCTACAGCGCCCGTCGCCTGAACATGCAGACCACTGGCAACGCCGGCGGCGCGCGCAACGTGCGCATCACCGCGCCGCTGACCTCGCTCGATGAGATGCTCAAGCAGATGGGCACCGGCGTGCTGGTGACCGAGCTGATGGGCCAGGGCGTCAACGGCGTCACCGGTGACTACTCTCGCGGCGCCTCCGGTTTCTGGGTCGAGAACGGCGAGATCCAGCATGCGGTCGAGGAATTCACCATTGCCGGCAACCTGCGCGACATGGCGGCCAATCTGCTGGCGGTCGGCGATGATGTCGATACGCGTGGCAGCATCCACAGCGGTAGCTGGCTGATCGATGGCATGACCGTCGCCGGCATGACCGAAGGCGAAGACGAAGAGCTGGAAGGCTGATCGCTGACGCTTCTCTGATCGCGCGACAAGCGAGATGCAACACGGCCGCTCCCATGGGAGCGGCCGTGTTGTTTCTAAAGCAGTCACTGGAACCCGTCGGGGTATTACAGATAGAGCCAGGTCGCCAGCCCCAGGAAGGCCATGAAGCCGATCACGTCGGTCACGGTGGTCAATATCACGCTGCCGGAGAGGGCAGGGTCGATATTGAGCTTCTTGAGCAGCACCGGCAGCAGCGTGCCTGTCACGGCGGCGATCAATAGATTGATCATGATCGCGGCGCCGATGATGGCCCCCAGCTGAACATCCCCGAACCACACGATGGCGATGCCTGCCACCACCACGGCCCATAACAGGCCGTTGAGTCCCGCGACGATGACCTCGCGCTTGAGTAGCCAGCGGACATTGCCGCTCTTGACGTGCCCCAGCGCGATTCCGCGAATCAGGACGGTGAGTGCCTGAGAGCCCGCGATGCCGCCCATGCTGGCGACGATGGGCATCAGTACGGCCAGCGCGGTGATCTTCTGGATGGTGCCTTCGAACATGCCGATCACGGCGGAGGCCATGAAGGCGGTCAGCAGGTTGATGCCGAGCCAGACGGCGCGGCGCCATGAGGTTCGCATCACCGGAGAGAAGGTGTCTTCGTCCTCATCCATCCCCGCCATCGACATCACCTGGTGCTCGGCGTCGCCACGGATGACGTCGACCACGTCATCGATGGTGATGCGACCCAGCAGGTTGCCATCGCCGCCGACCACGGGCGCCGAGATCAGGTCGTGCTTCTCGAACAGCGAGGCGACTTCGGTTTCCGGCATCAGGGCCGGAATCACCACGCTGTCGGTGTCCATCACTTCGCGCACCGTGACGCCGGGGTCCGAGACCAGCAGGCGATTGATGGGCAGCGCACCGATGAATTCATCGCGACGCGAGACGACCAGCAGGGTATCGGTGGAGTCGGGCAGGCGCTCGTGGCGGCGGATGTAGCGCAGCACCACGTCCAGGGTGATGTCCGGACGAATGGTGATGGTGTCCGTGTTCATCAGGCCGCCGGCGGTGTCCTCCGGGAAGGACAGTACCGTTTCGACGCGCAGGCGCTCCTGCGCCTCCATGGAGTCGAGGACTTCGAGAATCACCGCATTCGGCAGGCGCTGCAGAATGTCGGCGACATCATCCGGTTCCAGGTTCTCGGTGGCGGCGAGAACGTCGACGGCGTCCATGTCCTTGAGGAAGTCGGTCTGGATGTCTTCGCCAAGGTATTGAAGGACATCGCCCTGCAGCTCGGCATCGACCAGCTCCCAGAGCAGATTACGCTCCTTGGGGGGCGAGGATTCCAGCAGGTGGGCCACGTCCACTGGTGCGAGGCCGCGATTGAGCATGCGTCTTGCCTGTTCCAGCTCGCCGCTTTCCAGCGCCTGTGACAGGCGATCAAGTCTTGGCTTGAGTTTACGAGACGTCTTGCTCATCTGTCGGCTTCCCCTGTCGACATGAAGGACAGCGCTGATTCTACCATTGGCGTAGGGGGGCGCGTCGACAAAAGAAAACAGTGTTTCTTATCGAAAGGACAATCCGCGTCCCGCCACTGGCACAAAAGCAGCGTTGCATGGCTGCCGGGCGCAAGGATAGGTGC
>NZ_CFDJES010000007.1:0-1166 GCF_983723665.1 Cobetia sp.
GCCTGATGCTGGCCACGCACCTCGCTCAGGTCGGGCTCCGGCAGGCGCGCCTGGGGAATGATCGAGCACACATGCGGCGTGAGGCGCTCGCGCCCCAGCAGGTGAGCCACCAGCTCCAGCAGATGGCCCACCGCCAGTACTTCCAACTCCTCGGCGAGTGCCGCCTCGTCGGCATTGCCGCGCGGCACCACCAGCGTCCGCCCCGCCTTGCGACAGCAGAGCGCGGCTGGCAGCACACCGGTCACGGCACGGATGCTGCCATCGAGCGCCAGCTCGCCGAGGCACTCCATCGCTGCCACGGCCTCTTCCGGTATCTGCCCGGAGGCAACCAGAATCCCCAGCGCGATGGGCAGATCGAAGCGTCCGCCCTCCTTGGGTAGGTCCGCTGGCGCCAGATTGAGGGTGATACGGCGCGCCGGAAACTCGAAGCCGGCATTGAGCAGCGCACTGCGCACCCGCTCGCGACTCTCCTTCACCGCCGCTTCCGGCAAGCCGACGATGGACAGCCCCGGCAAGCCGTTGGAAAGGTGTACCTCCACCTGAACTTCCGGTGCCTCGAGACCAAGTGACGCGCGCGTGCGCAACATTGCCAATGACATGAGCCTTCCCTGCGTGATGCCGCCTCTCAGTTGCACGGCGCAATCGGAGCAGGCACTGGCCTGCCATGAGCGCGAAGGCACACACCGCTGCCAACCCTCCCAGCATGGCAAACCTCATACTCCCCAGAAGGCGAGCGCCTCAACGCTCGGGCGCTCGACAATTGCCGCAAGGCTTCGCATACCCCCACGACACTGCCATGCGCCGCCTGGAAATACGTGTTCAGGTGACGATTCTCGCGTCTATAACGTAAATTCCCTTACGCCCCAGGCTCCCGCAATTACTGGATACGTAACAAACAGACAGACTGTGGATAACATTACATAATCATCGCTTGTGGACATTTTTTGAGCGCTCAAAACTTCATCATTCAAGGCACTGATACCATCGATGATCAAGCGAGCCAACGTCGGACCAGGACACCAACAGCCCGATCTCAACTCACAGGCACCAACCAACAGAAATTAAACTAAATAACTGCAGGCAGGGTGCTTCGACGATCGACTCAGTCGAGTGATGAAAGCCATGTCAGAGATCAGATTGAGCCAGAGGAGCTCATGAGGCGCCTG
>NZ_CFDJES010000007.1:1266-7014 GCF_983723665.1 Cobetia sp.
TTTCCACGCAAAAGCGCCTGTTTTGGCGCATTTCAGCGCCACCATTCGTCACATGGGCATGGGGGGAGGCCGGCTTGAGACCTGCCTGCACCAAGAAAGTGCTCATACAGGGGCGATAGCGTCCTCGAGAGAGCCACAAGAGTGCCGCCGGACGGGGACTGCTGTATATTTGATCGGTTGTCCCGGCCTTGCCGGGATGACCGCCAAGCTGTCTCACGGAACGCCGCCGATGCGCGGCAGAGAATCGTCCAACCCACGGAAAGGGCCAGCCATTCAGGACGACTTCGGCTTGTTTCAGGAGCACTACCCATGCAAGACATGCTTGCCCCGCTGGCATCCCTGGCGGATGTGATCGGCATGCTAGGCACCACTCTGGTCGTCGGCGCCTTCTTCCTGCTGCAGATAGGCAGACTCGATGCCCGCAGCCTGACCTACAACCTGATGAATCTGAGCGGGGCGATCCTGCTGTTGATCAGCCTGTGCATCAATTTCAACCTCGCCAGCTTCGTGATCGAGATCTTCTGGATCATCGCCTCAGTGGTAGGTCTGGTGCGCTGGATGCTGGGCACTCGTCCCCAGACTGCCTGAGGCCGCCCCTCAGAATCAGCGGCGCCCATGACGCAAAAAACCGCCACGCCCCGAAAGGGCGTGGCGGTTTTGGTTCAGCCGTCACCTGAGGGAATCAGGCGTCGCGCTGGCGCTCGATTTCCGCGGCGTGACTGGCGGCTTCACGCTTCGCTACCGCGGCTTCCCCCTCGTCATCCACTGGCGTAGTGGCCTCGGCAGCCGGCGCATTGGCCGCTACCAGCCCCTGCTTTTCCAGCAGTGCCTCGAGGGCGATGACCTGCTTTTCCAGCGACTCGACGCGGCTGCGCGTACGCGTCAGCACATCCATCATGATGTCGAAGTCTTCACGCGAGACCAGTTCCATGCGGTCGAAGGCACCGCGCATCACCCCTTGCACGGACTTCTGCAGCTCTTCCGGACCATGCGAGGCATCCTGCAGGCGCTCACCGATCTGCTGGGCCATACGCCCGATGACGTCATTCTTGAACATGCTGCACCTCAGCCGTTGCGGGCCGGCGGCCGCGTCGTGCGGACTGCCGGTCAGAAAATGATGACACCCCTGTACATGGGGCCGTCGTGTCCTGCTGCAAGGATACGCAACCCTGGAGTCGGGTGCATGCCCCGCATCGTCCTGCACCAACCAATCCTCATCGGCAGGCACACACCTGCACCACATTAGCACTTGCCCCCACACCCAAAGGCGCAGAAACAGCACCATTACGGTGCATGCCAGGTGACCTTCGGATTCAGCCATCTTTGCACAGGCCGAAAGACTGTCAGCCATCCTGCGATAACCAGATGAGTTACAAGGATTTTCAGCCGCATGGCACATCTCGTGCGATGCACTTGTCAGGAACAGGCCGCCAGCTCATCTGACTGGCCATGCTTAACAAGAATGATCATTCCGGTAGCGAACGGGGGCAGCACATGAAACTGATCACCGCCATCATCAAACCCTTCAAGTTGGACGACGTGCGAGAAGCACTGGCCGACAACGGCGTGCAGGGGATTACCGTCACCGAAGTGAAGGGCTTCGGACGTCAGAAGGGGCACACCGAGCTGTATCGCGGTGCCGAGTACGTCGTCGACTTCCTTCCCAAGGTCAAGATTGAAGTGGCTGTCGATGACAGCAGTGTGGAATCGGTACTGGACGCCATCACCCAGGCGGCCAACAGCGGCAAGATCGGCGACGGCAAGCTGTTCGTCACTCCGCTGGACGATGTCATCCGTATCCGCACCGGTGAACGCGGCGCCGACGCTGTCTGAGCCCCGCGCACAATAACAAGGAGAACCCCGCATGAACGAGATCATCGAGGTCAAGTACGCACTTGATACCTTCTACTTCCTGGTCTGTGGCGCCCTGGTGCTATGGATGGCAGCCGGCTTTGCCATGCTCGAGGCCGGTCTGGTCCGCGCCAAGAACACCACCGAGATCCTGACCAAGAACGTGGCGCTGTTCGCCATCGCCTGCACCATGTACATGGTCGTCGGGTATCACATCATGTACTCGAGCGCCGAAGGCGGCTTCCTGCCGAGCCTGGGCTTCCTGATCGGTGCCGAGAATACCGCTGAGGAAGCGCTCGCTTCCGGTGGCGACATCTACTACAGCGCACGTTCCGACTTCTTCTTCCAGGTGGTGTTCGTGGCTACCGCCATGTCCATCGTCTCCGGTGCGGTCGCCGAGCGCATGAAGCTGTGGGCCTTCCTGGCCTTCGCCGTAGTCATGACCGGCGTCATCTATCCGGTGCAGGGTTACTGGACCTGGGGTGGCGGCTTCCTGAGCGCAGCGGGCTTCAGCGACTTCGCCGGTTCCGGCATCGTGCACATGGCCGGCGCTTCCGCCGCACTGGCAGGCGTGCTGCTGCTGGGCGCTCGCAAGGGCAAGTACGGCAAGAATGGCGAGATCAATGCCATCCCGGGCGCCAACCTGCCGCTGGCCACGCTGGGTACCTTCATCCTGTGGCTGGGATGGTTGGGCTTCAACGGCGGCTCCGAGCTGGTGCTGTCCAACATCGATGAGGCCAACGCGGTCGCTCAGGTCTTCGTCAACACCAATGCCGCTGCCTGTGGTGGTGTCATCGCCGCGCTGATCCTCGCACGTCTGTGGTTCCGCAAGGCTGACCTGACCATGGCCCTCAACGGCGCACTGGCTGGCCTGGTCGCCATCACTGCGGGTCCGCTGGCACCGAGCGTCGGTGCTGCCACCCTGATCGGTGCCGTCGGCGGTCTGCTGGTCGTGTTCTCCATCGTCGGTCTCGACAAGCTGAAGATCGATGATCCGGTCGGCGCCATCTCCGTGCACGGTGTGGTCGGTCTCTGGGGTCTGCTGGCCGTGCCGCTGACCAATGACGATGCCACCTTCTCCGCACAGCTGCTGGGCGCCGCCTCCATCTTCGCCTGGGTGTTCATCGCAAGCTTCGTGGTGTGGCTGATCATCAAGGCCATCATGGGGATTCGCGTCAGCGAGGAAGAAGAGTACGAAGGTGTGGATCTGGCCGAATGTGGTATGGAGGCCTATCCGGAATTCACCTCCAGCCGCAAGTAAGCCTGGACGCGACAGCACCTGCAGCATCAAGACTCCCGCCACCTGGCGGGAGTCTTTTTTCCTGACTGGATAAGCGGTGTATGCTTGAGTCAGAGACCGGCGTGACGAGCAGGCCTCGTTACCCGCACCATCACCCAAGGAGAGACACGATGAAACTGGTCACTGCCATCATCAAGCCATTCAAGCTCGACGACGTGCGCGAATCCCTGTCGGAGATTGGCGTGCAGGGTATCACCGTGACCGAGGTCAAGGGATTCGGCCGCCAGAAGGGCCACACCGAGCTGTATCGGGGTGCCGAGTACGTGGTCGACTTCCTTCCCAAGGTGAAGCTGGAAGTCGCGGTGGATGACGCCATGATCGATTCCGTGATCGAGGCGATCACCAATGTCGCCAACACCGGCAAGATCGGCGACGGCAAGATCTTCGTCTCGCCGCTGGAGCAGGTCATTCGCATCCGTACCGGCGAGACCGGCAAGGACGCCGTCTGAGCCTCTGGTGCAAGCCCCTGGCACTGTGACGTGCTGCCCCGACGGGTGACATGAGCACACAAAAAACCGCAGGCCATCGGCCTGCGGTTTTTTCGTTTCAGCACTTGTCGCTCATGCGTGCTGCTCGCGGATCACTTCTCGACGAAGGCACGCTCGATCACGTAGTCACCCGGCACGCCCATCTTCGGCGAGATGGCGAAGCCGCGCGCATCCAGCATGGCGCTGATGTCGTCGAGCATCGCCGGGCTGCCACAGATCATGGCGCGGTCACGCTTCGGGTCCAGCGGCGGCAGGCCGATATCCTCGAACAGCTTGCCGTTCTCGACCAGATCCGTGATGCGGCCCTGGTTGCGGAACTCCTCGCGCGTCACGGTCGGGTAGTAGATCAGCTTCTCGGCGATCTCTTCGCCCAGATACTCGTGCTTGGGCAGCTCTTCCGCGATCATGTCGGCATAGGCCAGCTCGGAGACATGGCGCACGCCGTGCATCAGGATGATCTTGTCATAGCGCTCATAGGTTTCCGGGTCCTGGATGACGCTCAGGAACGGCGCCAGGCCAGTGCCGGTGGAGAACAGGTAAAGGTTCTCGCCCGGCAGCAGGTCGTCCAGTACCAGCGTGCCTGTCGGCTTGCGAGAGACCATGATCTGATCGCCCGGCTGCAGGTGCTGCAGGCGTGAGGTCAGCGGGCCATCCTGCACCTTGATGGAGAAGAACTCGAGGTGCTCCTCGTAGTTCGGGCTGGCGATCGAGTAGGCACGCATCAGCGGCTTGCCTTCGACTTCCAGGCCGATCATCACGAACTGGCCGTTCTTGAAGCGCAGGCTGTCTTCACGCTGAGTGCGGAAGCTGAACAGCGAATCGTTCCAGTGATGGACGTCGATGACTTCGGTTGTGGTCAGACTGCTCACCTGATGGCCTCCCGGGGCGTGGCCCCTCGAATTCGATATTCTCTATTGGCATAAACAAATAACAGCTTATGACCCAATGAACTATGCAGCGATTGTAGTCACTGCAGGGTTATGCGTTAAATGGTTTATCTGGATATAGGTTATCTAGTTTACCAATATTGGTTGCGAATGAATCGCATTTCAACCTTGATCGTGCAGGGTCCGCCCGCTCTGACGGCGAATCCTGCGTTGCGTTCACTTTCGCCTCCTCATCTCTGCCCCTTCACTGCATGCCCCGGGAGGTCGAATGCGCTACAGCCTTCGCCAGCTGGCCGTCTTCGTGGCGGTCGCGCGGCATGACAATGTCTCGCTGGCCGCCGACAGTCTGGCCATGTCGCAATCAGCGGCCAGCACGGCACTGGCCGAGCTGGAGCGTCAGTTCGATTGCCGGCTGTTCGATCGCCATGGCAAGCGCCTGCGGCTCAATGGCCTGGGGCGTGAGCTGCTGCCCAAGGCGATCGCGCTGCTGGACCAGGCCGAGGAGCTGGAGCAGCTGCTCGGCCAGCAGGACGCCACCGGCTCGCTGGAGATTGGCGCGACGCTGACCATCGGCAACTATCTGGCGCCTCAGATCATCGGTGACTTTCTGCATCATCACCCCGCCAGCCGCGTCGAGCTGCACGTGCACAACACCCATCAGCTGATCGACAAGCTGGTGCACTTCGAACTGGACATCGGGCTGGTGGAAGGCGAGGTGGAGCACCCGCTGCTGGAGGCGACCCACTGGGTCAGTGATCGGCTGAGCATCTTCTGTGCGCCGTCACACCCGCTGGCACAGGGCGAGGTCACGCTTGAGCGCCTGCTGGCGGCTCGCTGGATCATGCGCGAGCGTGGCTCCGGCACACGCGGCACCTTCGAGCAGGCATTGCGCCCACATCTGGACGGGCCTTCGACCAGCGTCTCCCAGCGCCTCGACATCATGCTGGAGCTGGAACATACCGAAGCCATCAAGCGCGCCGTGGAAGCGGGGCTCGGCATCGGCTGCATCTCGCGCCTCGCGCTGAGAGATGCCTTTCGGCGCGGCAGCCTCGTCGAGCTGCCCACTCCATGGCTGGAGCTGACGCGCGCCTATCGCTTCGTCCACCATCGTGATCGCTTCATCACCCAGGCAATGCGCGAATTCGTCGCCGGTTGCCGCAACCTGAGCGGCAGCGCCTCACGCAGTGACGAGATCATCCTGCCGCAGGTGCCGTGATTCGCA
>NZ_CFDJES010000007.1:7114-13947 GCF_983723665.1 Cobetia sp.
TGGGAGAGGTCCTTGTCGACGGTTTCCGTCACCAGCTTGGCGACCGGCTTGTCGAGCTTGTCGCGCAGCGCCCCCAGGAACTTGGGCGCGGCGGCGATGATCAGCTGATCGAACTTGCCGTCATTGGCCGTCTGCTTGAGGTATTGCGCGACTTCCTTGGCGAAGAAGTCCTGATGCTTGTCAGAGGTCGCGCCATCATCGCCAGTCTGATGCAGGCTGCCGTGCCCGCCGCTGGATTCACCCTTGCCACCGGTTCTCAGGTCACCGGTATGCTGGCGGCTTTCAGGATGTACAAGGCTTTCCACTTCGGTGACCTTGCCAGCGGCACGGGCAAAGATACGTGCACGTGCGGCGTCGGCAGCAACGATGTAAGTAACCATTTACACACTCCCTGTCTCTCGTGAGGCGTCGTTGATGAAGAATGACGATCATCGCTTCGCTTTCAATTGACTACATGCTGGCACCCTTGCGCACATTCAACCCTTGCCGCTCATTTCCCGCACACCGCCCCGCCAGCCCGACGCCTGAAGGTCGACAGGCAAGCAGATAACCAAAAACGCCAGGGCCGCCCCGAAGGGCGGCCCTGGCGTCTGATGCCTGTCACTGGCGACTGACAGGCTCGCGTGCTGACGGCCTTACCAGGCTTGCCAATCCAGCTCCTCCGATGCGACGGGCCTGGCAGCACGGGGACTGGAGCCCTGTGCGGACAGGGTGCCTGCGCTACGCGGCGCCATTGCGGGCGGCTGCGCAGGGCCATCCAGACGGAAGCGGCCCACCATCTCGGCCAGACGCGCCGACTGCTCGGAGAGCGCATCCGCTGCCGCGGCGGATTCCTCCACCAGTGCCGCATTCTGCTGTGTCACCTGGTCCAGCTCGGCCACGGCGCTGGAGACCTGTCCGACACCGTGATTCTGCTCCTGGGTGGCATGGCTGATCTCGCCGATCACCTCACTGACACGCATCACGCTGGCGACGATCTCGTTCATGGTGCTGCCGGCCACCCTGACCTGTTCGGCACCATTGCGCGTGCGCTCGTTGGCGGAGCTGATCAGCGTGGCGATTTCCCGCGAGGCCTCGGAAGAGCGCTGGGCGAGGGTACGCACCTCACCGGCCACCACCGCGAAGCCACGCCCCTGCTCGCCGGCGCGGGCCGCCTCGACGGAGGCATTCAATGCCAGCAGGTTGGTCTGGAAGGCGATGGAGTCCATGACACTGACGATCTCGGTGATCTTGCGCGAGTCGTCATCGATGCCCTGCATGGTGGTGACGACCTCTCCGATCACCTCGCCGCCGCGACGCGCGACCTCACTGGCCGACTTGGCCAGCCCGTCAGCTTCATGTGCGGAGTCCGCGGACTGGGCGACGGTGCCGGAAATCTGCTCCATCGAGGCCGAGGTTTCCTGCAGATTGGCCGCCGCCTGCTCGGTACGTGACGACAGATCCTGACTGCCCTGGCTGATCTCGGCGGCGGCGGTCTGTACCGCGCCACTGGCGAGGCGAATCTCGCTGAGCACGCCATTGAGAGTCGAGACGAAGCGATTGAAGGCATTGCCGATCTCGGCGACTTCATCACGCCCGCTGACCTGAATGCGCCGCGTGAGATCGCCCTCGCCTGCAGCGATATCCACCAGCGCATCACGCACCAGTGCCAGGCCGCGCAGACTGCGGCTGGCGATCCACGACATCACGGCGGCCGCCCCCAGCAACACCAGCAGCGTCATGGCCAGCGTGGTCCACAGCTGGGCATAAAGCGGTGCATCCGAGTCGGCCACATCCAGGGCCAGCGCCAGACGCCAACCGGTGTCTCCCAGCCCTGCCGAATCCAGCTCGGCACTGAACATGCGGTAATCACGCTGCTGGATATCGACCACCAGTGCCGACTGGCCAGCGGCCACCAGGCGATTGCTGCTGGCCAGGGTCTCGGGCGTCAGGGCCGATGCGAGTGCACTCATCGGCTTGAGCACCAGGGCATCATCCGGGTGGGCGATCAGCGTGCCGGTATCGTCGATCAGGAAGGCGAAGCTGTTGGGCGTCGGCGAGAGTTCGGCGACCGTGCGGGTGATGAACGCCAGCGGCAGATCACCACTGACCACGGCGACCAGCCGTGAGCCGCGATAGACCGGCGCCGCCACGCTGATTTCCAGTTCGCCACTGGTGGCACCGACATAGGGTGCCGTGATGACGGGCTTACCGGTCGCCACCGCCGCCTGATACCAGCCACGTTGGCGCGGGTCATAACCTGCCCGCCCCGGGCGCCCATCGAAGTAACGGAAGCGACCATCCGGGAAGCCGACATAGGTCTTGCTGAAGTCACCCTGCTTCATCGCCTGGGTCAAGGCGGCATCGGGGAAGTTCTCGAGGCTACTGGCCGCGATGCCGCTCACCGCATTGATATGCACGCTGAACCACTGGCTCAGCTGGGCGGCGTTCGATCTCAGCAACTGTTGCTGGTAGTCGCTCTCATCGGCATGCGTATTGCGGAACGTGGTCCAGGCATTCAGGCTGCTGACGACCACCAGCGCCACCAGCACTATCGCCACACAGGCTAACGTGATGCGCGCACGTAACGAGGCAAACATCGCCACTCCTTGGTTCAAATCCATCGGGAAGGGGGCCGGGGGCGCCAGCGCAGAGCGCGTCGGTCTGCCCCTCGGTGGCAAGGCATGCAGGCATGCGGTGTACCGGCGTCATCATCGGTACGTGCCGCCCTCTGTATCGGCATGCCCGGCCTTTCCTTTACCCCGCCAGCCACATGCAACGCTCCTCCATCGTTGCCGGAACCGACACTGGCGTCGCGACTCCCGGACATGACGTCGATGGCGAAGTGCGTGCTAACATCCGCCCAACGCGGGGTGCCGCCTGCCCGTCTGCCACCGCTCCCCTCATCCTGTGGTCTTTTCTCGGAGAAGTTTCGATGCGCAATCTGCTCCTGATGCGCCGCCCGCTGCCCCGGCGCGTGCTGGTCACCGCTCACCTGATGCTGCAGCTGGGATTGCTGGCGGCTGCCAGTGGCTGGACGCTGCAGCACTTGACGCCCATCGGGCCTGACAACTCGCTGGTCGCGCAGTGGCCGGTACTGGCGCAGGGTGTCGGCGGCTTCCTGCTGGCCTTCGTGATGACGCGCCTGCTGTTCGAGTTGCTGATGGCGCCGCATCACCTGCTGAGCATTCGCGGGGGCAACCACACCCTGGATGCCGCGGCGCTGGTGACGCGCTCCATCTCGCGCCGTCCGGCGGTGCACGACAATGACGACAGCTGGGTCGGCAAGCCACGCAGCGTCACCTGGCCGCGCGAAGGCGAAGAAGCCCCCGCTGCCACAGCGGCGACGGCGACATCTGCCGATACACCTGCCGCTGCCTCGCCCAAGGCCGCGGCCAAGCCGCAGGAGCCAAGCCTGGGCAGCGATGAAGAGCTGCCAGACACCCACAGCAGCGAAGTACGCCGCACCGAGCCCAGCCTCTAAGCGAGCCTATTTATTTAGCGGAATGAGTTGATAGTGAGCACCCACTGACTGCCTTGCGGCTCACACACGAAAACGCCCCGCATAATGGAAATCACGCGGGGCGTTTTCTGTTTACGGCTTACAGCATCCGATCAGTCCGTGGCCTCAATGCCCCAGAATCTGGCTGAGGAACAGCTGGGTCCGCTCGGACTGCGGATTGTTGAAGAACGGTTCCGGCGCGTTCTCTTCGATGATCTGGCCCTGATCCATGAAGATGACGCGGTCGGCGACGGTCTTGGCGAAGCCCATCTCGTGGGTCACGCACAGCATGGTCATGCCTTCATTGGCCAGTTCGACCATGACATCCAGCACTTCCTTGATCATCTCCGGGTCCAGCGCCGAGGTCGGCTCATCGAACAGCATCACCTCCGGGCTCAGACACAGCGAGCGCGCGATCGCGACACGCTGCTGCTGGCCACCGGACAGCTGACCGGGGAACTTGTGGGCCTGATCGGCGATGCGCACGCGCTCCAGGTACTTCATGGCTTCGGCTTCCGCCTCGCGGCGCGGCCGCTTCTGCACCCAGATCGGCGCCAGACAGCAGTTCTCGAGCACCGTCAGGTGCGGGAACAGGTTGAAGTGCTGGAACACCATGCCGACGTTGCGACGGATCGCCTCGATCTGCTTGATGTCCTGGGTCAGCGGCATGCCGTTGACCACGATATCGCCTTCCTGATGCTCCTCAAGATGATTGATGCAGCGGATCATCGTCGACTTGCCGGACCCCGAAGGGCCACAGATGACGATACGTTCGCCCTTGCGCACGCTCAGGTTGATGTCGCGCAGCACGTGGAAGTCGCCGTACCACTTGTTGAGACCCTTGAGCTCGATCATCGGGCGCTCATCGGCGCCGGTGTTGCCCTGCGAGGCGGATGTTGTCGTTGTCATGATGAAGATTCCTTGGCGCCGTGATCAGCGCTTCTTGTGACCGGTATGCAGCAGGCGCTCGAGATACTGGCTGTAGCGCGACATGCTGAAGCAGAAGACCCAGAAGACCAGCGCCACGAAGGCATAGCCCTCGATGGAGTAGCCCAGCCATTTGGGGTCGGCGAGACCGGCCTGCACGATGGCGAGCAGATCGAAGAGCCCGATGATCAGTACCAGCGAGGTGTCCTTGAACAGGGCGATGAAGGTGTTCACGATGCCGGGAATCATCAGCTTGAGCGCCTGGGGCAGGACGATCAGCCCCATGTTGCGCCAGTAGCCCAGCCCCAGCGCCATGCCGGCCTCGGTCTGCCCCTTGGGGATCGCCTGCAGGCCACCACGCACCACTTCCGCCATGTAGGCACTCTGGAACAGGGTGATGCCGATCAGCGCGCGCACCAGCTTGTCGAGATTGACCTCGCCAGGCACGAACAGCGGCAGCATCACCGAGGCCATGAACAGCACCGTGATGAGCGGCACACCGCGCCAGAACTCGATGAACACCACACAGATGCTCTTCACGATCGGCATCTCGGAGCGACGCCCCAGCGCCAGCAGGATCCCCAGCGGCAGTGCCGCCACGATACCCACCACCGCCAGCACCAGTGTCAGCATCAGACCGCCCCACTCGTGGGTACCGACGATCTCGAGGCCGAAGCTGCCGCCATGCAGCAGGAAGTAGGCGATGAAGGGGAACACCGCCAGGCTGACGATGGCGACCCAGCCCTTGGCCGGCAGCTTCGGAATCGCCAGCCAGGCGATCAGAGCCGCAAAGACGGCGAAGACGATATCGACCCGCCAGGTTTCCTCGCTCGGGTAGAAGCCGTAGATGAACTGATCGAGACGCGCACTGATGAAGACCCAGCAGGCGCCCTCCCCCGTGCAGTCCTCTCGTGAGGTGCCGCTCCAGCTGGCATCGATCAGCGCCCACTGCAGGCTGGGCACCACCAGCAGATAGACCAGATACAGCGCGAACAGCGTGAACAACGTATTGATCGGTCCGGCGAACAGATTGCTGCGCAACCAGGCCACCGCGCCGATGCTGTCGCTCGGCGCCGGACGGGAATCGATCATCTTCTCGGTGACCCGTGACAGGGTCTTTTCAATCGACATGGGCAGACCCTCAGCGCTCGACCAACGCCATGCGGGCGTTGAACCAGTTCATGAACATGGAGACCAGCAGACTGATGGTCAGATAGACCAGCATCGTCATGGCGATCACCTCGATGGCCTGACCGGTCTGGTTGAGCGTGGTACCCGCGAAGACCGAGACCAGATCGGGATAGCCGATGGCCGTGGCCAGCGACGAGTTCTTGATCAGGTTCAGATACTGGCTGGTCAGCGGCGGGATGATGACGCGCAGCGCCTGCGGCACCACCACCAGACGCAGTGTCATGCCACCGGACAGCGACAGCGCCCGTGACGCTTCGGTCTGGCCGTGCGGTACCGCTTCGATGCCGGAACGCACGATCTCGGCGATGAAGGCTGCGGTATAGACCGACAGCGCGACCCACAGGGCGAGGAACTCGGGGACGACCGTGATGCCGCCACGGAAGTTGAAGCCCTTGAGTTCCGGCAGCTCCCAGCTCAGCGGCATGCCCATCGCGAAGTAGGCCAGCAGCGGCGCCACGATGATCAGACCGAGCGAGATCCAGCCCGCCGGCAGGCGCTGACCGGTACGGGCCTGACGCTGGCGGTTCCAGTAGCTGAAGATGCCGCTGGCGACGACGGCCAGCACGAACACCGCAATCACCACCGAGAAACCGCTGGAAGTGATGGGAGCCGGCACGAACAGACCGCGCACGTTGAGGAAGAACGCCTCGCCCAGCGACAGCGAGCCACGCGGACTCGGCAGGGTTCTCAGGACGGCGAAATACCAGAAGAAGATCTGCAGCAGCAGCGGGATGTTGCGGAAGACTTCGATATAGACCGCCGCCAGCCGTGAGATCAGCCAGTTGGGGGACAGACGCGCGACCCCCATGACGAAGCCGATCACGGTCGCGGCGATGACACCCAGCGCGGATATCAACAAGGTATTGAGCAGGCCGACGATGAAGGTATCGCCATAGGTGGATTGCTCGGAATAGTCGATCAGGCTCTGCAGGATGCCAAAGCCTGCGGTGTTGTCCAGAAAGGCAAAGCCGGTGGTGATGCCACGGCTTTCGAGGTTGGTCAGGGTATTGCTGACGATGATCGCCAACACACCGAACACGCCTGCCAGCATCAATAGCTGGAAGATCAGTGCCCGCTTGGCCGGGTCACGCCAGAATGGCGGCTTGACCGTGGCCGGCGGGCGAGAAGCAGGTTGTGTCATACAGGCAATCTCCGCCGGAAAGCTATGCGACTTCCGCCTGCCGTCCTATCGAACGGCAGATCAGTTATCTCTCGGCACTCGATGAATGGGTCA
>NZ_CFDJES010000007.1:14047-20245 GCF_983723665.1 Cobetia sp.
CGCTCACTTCCCCTGGCCAGCGTCCTTGCTCAGCCTGTCATGAGGGGCAAGGCCCACCCGCAGTACAGGGCGAGCCCGCGCATCAGCGAACCGGCGGGGCGTACTGGACGCCGCCATCGGTCCACAGTGCGTTCAAGCCGCGCTCGATACCCAGTGCGGAGCCGGTACCGACGTTGCGCTCGAACATCTGGCCGTAGTTACCGACCTGCTTGATGACCTGGTAGGCCCAGTCAGCCGGCAGCCCCATGGCTTCCCCGTAGTTGCCATCGGCACCGACCAGGCGCGCGACGTTCGGGTTGGTGTCCGACTTCTTCTCTTCGATGTTGTCGGAGCTCAGACCCATCTCTTCGGCGTTGATCTGCGCGAACAGGGTCCATTTGACGATGTTGAACCACTGGTCATCGCCCTGACGGACGACGGGGCCCAGCGGTTCCTTGGAGATGACTTCCGGCAGCACCATCGCGGACGCCGGATCGGAGAGCTTGATACGCAGCGCGTAGAGCTGGGATTGGTCGGAGGTCAGGACGTCACAACGACCGGCTTCGAAACCCTTGACGGTCTGGTCGGAGGTATCGAAGACGACCGGCTCGAAGGACATGTCGTTCAGGCGGAAGTAGTCCGCCAGGTTGAGCTCGGTGGTGGTGCCGGACTGGATGCAGACGGCGGCACCGTCCAGCTCCTTGGCACTGGCGACGCCCAGGTCCTTGCTGACCATGAAGCCCTGGCCGTCGTAATAGTTCACGCCAGCGAAGTTGAGGCCCAGTGAGGTGTCACGGGTCGCCGTCCAGGTGGTGTTGCGGGACAGGACATCAATCTCGCCGGACTGCAGCGCGGTGAAACGCTCCTTGGCCGTCAGCGGTACATAGCGCACCTTGCTGGCATCGCCCAGCACGGCGGCGGCGACGCCGCGGCAGACATCGACATCGAGGCCCTGCCAGTTACCGGCGTCATCCGGTGCCGAGAAGCCCGGCAAGCCGGTGCTGACGCCACACTGGACAAAGCCCTTTTCCTTGACGCTATCCAGGGTCGCGGCACTGGCGCCTGTCGCCATGGAGGCGGCCAGGACAGCGGCGCTAGCGATCAGCAGTGGCTTCTTGTTGTTATGCATCGTGATTCCCTCGCGAAAGTCTGGAGTCCGCTCGATCAGCCTCGAGTCAGAAGTGGTGCAATGCATTGCATGGCACCTACCGACAATAGCAAGCCGCGTTCCAATTTCCGCCTATCGCGTGATCCGCTGCGTTCAACGCTGAAAAAAGCGCTAAAACCCAGTGTTATAGGCCAAAGCCTCGGGGTGGGGCGGCGGATCATTCCGCGCGATTGCCGCGCAGTTAGGCTCATGGCGAGACCAGTTCGCCTCATATCGGTGCAAAATAAAAACGGCCGTTTCATTGCGAAACGGCCGTTGGCGGTGCAGCGATGTGGCGCGAGTGGCAGATTGCGACCAATGTCTCGGTCTGCCTGACTCAACGCTTGTTCATCCCGTCAGGCACGTTTTCGTGCCTGATGGGACTCCCGTGCCACCGCAAGGTGCATGCAGATCACTTCTCCAGCAGGCGCTGCATGAAGGGCGGCAGCACCAGGGCGGCGCGATGGCCTTCGACGGTATAGAAGTCACGCGCGAAGGTGGCGGCAGCGGCATCTTCCTCGCGGAAGGACTTCACGTCACAGCCCTTGCCCGCCAGGGTGCAGCTCCACCAGCCGGACGGATACACCGGCTGCGGGAACGGCAGGGTCGCGACGCTATCAAAGCCCGCTTCGCCCATGTCGTTGCGCAGGTCCTTGATGATGGAATCGGTGTGATAGAGCGGGGACTCGCTCTGCTGCACCATCAGGCCGCCCTGCTTGAGGATACGATGGCAGCGCTTGAGGAAGTCGGTCTTGAACAGACCTTCCGCCGGGCCGACCGGGTCGGTGGAATCGACGATCAGTACGTCGATGCTCTCGTCCGGGCAGTTGTCGACCCACTTGACGCCATCCTCGAACAGCAGCTCGGCGCGCGGGTCGTCATTGGACTCGACCAGCGCCGGGAAGAATTGCTCGGAGGCACGCGTGACCGCCGGATCGATATCGATCTGGGTGACCTTCTCCACGCCCGGGTGCTTGAGCACCTCACGCAGGGTGCCGCAATCGCCACCGCCGATGATGACGACACGCTTGGGGTCTGCATGAGCGAACAGCGCCGGGTGCGACATCATCTCGTGATAGAGGAAGTTGTCACGGTCAGTCAGCATCACGCAGCCGTCCAGCACCATCAGGTTGCCGTAGGTCTCGGTGGCATAGACTTCGAGGTGCTGATAAGGGGTCTGCTCGTCATGCAGCTTGTGGCTGACCTTGAGCGAGAAGGCGCTGCCGTGGCGATCGAAGATTTCGGTAAACCAGGAGCCATCGAGACGTTCGGTCATGGGGGACCCTCGCATTGGATATCACAGACGGGATATCAAGGTATGGATAGAGACGGCACGATGGCCATCGGAAATTGCGCCAATCAGCACTGCGCCAGCGTCAGGCCGGCAGTTCACGGCCCGCATGACGCCCACGCGGCGTGATGTCGTGATACGCGACATGCCGGGCAAGCGCCAACATGGCGCAGGCGCTGCACCATAGCCAAAGACGGCCGGAGTGGAAAGTGTTGATGCATGACAATTTCAGACAGGCCGCGTATCGATGACACGCGGCCCGGGGGAGAGGCTCAGCGAGAGGCCGGCCCGAGGCGGACCAGATGGAGAATCAGCCTGACACACTGGAACACTCCCAGCCCGATGAGGATGCCGGCGAGGTCCGCCAGCGCATCCAGCACCTCAGCGCCGCGATAGGGAATCGCCAGCTGCAGACATTCGATGGCGACGCCCAGCAGCAGCAGGAGCGGCAGGATGATCAAGCTGGTCAAGCCCGCCAGCCGTGTCGTCAGCGCCAGCAACGCGAAGGCGGAGAAATGCTGCAGCTTGTCCCAGGGGAAGGTCTGCTCCGGATGCGGCACGCCCGGGGAGAGCGTGCCGAACAGGATCAGCAACAGACACAGAAGCGCCACGAAGGCCCAACCGCGGCGCGGGATGAGACGCTGCTCGACCGGCGTCATGCTGACACCCCCGCTGCCCGGCACCCTTCTGCTTGCTGCACTGCTACTTGCCACCTTCTATAGGCAGCAACAGGGGTGGCAGCAGAGAAGACCATGACGGGCTCTCCCATCAGCCGCGGGCGACCGGTGTCGCATTGGCGGCGTCATCCTGATGGTAGGCCGGGCTCAGCTCATGCAGCGCATCCATCAGGGCATTGACGTTACCCGGGTCCGTGAACTGGCTGATGCCGTGCCCCAGATTGAAGATGTGGCCAGGCCCCTGACCATAGCTGTCGAGGATGCGACCGACTTCAGCACGAATGGCGGCCGGCGTACCGAACAGCGCATTCGGGTCCAGGTTGCCCTGCAGGGCCACACGATGGCCGACACGCTCACGCGCATTGGACATCTCGGTGGTCCAGTCGAGGCCCACGGCATCACAGCCAGAGGCAGCGATGTGCTCGAGCCACTGACCACCATTCTTGGTGAACAGGATCACCGGCACACGGTTGCCTTCGCTGTCCGGCTTGAGACCGGCCACGATCTGTTCCATGTAGCGCAGCGAGAACTCGAGATAGGCCGGCGTGGACAGGGTGCCGCCCCAGGTATCGAAGATCTGCACCGCCTGAGCACCCGCGGCAATCTGGGCGTTCAGGTAGTCGGTAACGGCCTGCGCCAGGGTGTCGAGCAACTGATGCATGGCTTCCGGATTGGAATACATCAGGCCTTTCACATGACGGAAGTCCTTGCTGGAACCGCCCTCGACCATATAAGTGGCCAGTGTCCACGGGCTGCCGGAGAAACCGATCAGCGGCACGCGGCCGTTCAGCTCACGGCGGATGGTGGACACGGCACGCATGACGTAATCGAGATCACGCTCGACATTCGGCACGCTCAGCGCCGCGATTTCCTCGGCAGTCCGCACTGTCTTGCGGAATTTCGGGCCTTCGCCGGTCTCGAAGTAAAGGCCCAGCCCCATGGCATCCGGGATGGTCAGGATGTCGGAGAACAGGATGGCGGCATCCAGCGGGAAGCGCTCCAGCGGCTGCAGCGTCACCTCGCAGGCACGCGCGGTGTCCATGCACAGGTCCATGAAGCCACCGGCCTGACCGCGGACTTCGCGATATTCCGGCAGATAGCGGCCAGCCTGGCGCATCATCCAGACGGGAGTACGGTCGACCGGCTGACGGGCCAGCGCGCGCAGGAAGCGATCATTCTTCAAGGTCATCGGAATCACACATCAGCTCGGGGAATGTCTCGGCATTCTATCAGAGCCTGAGAAAAATCCCGCCCATCGTGGTGATGCAACAAATGCATTGGCAAATCGCCCCGCCTTTATAGTTCCTTTGCTGGCGTCATCCGACCATTGTGGTGGTGGCGGCAACAACGCTTTTCCATACAGAGCGATGAGTCATCGGCCACAGACTGGTAAACTCGCCACATGACTGCATGCTGGCCGACGGTATCTCGAGCGACTCATCGAGACATTGCCGGACCACCGCATGCCCGCGCTTTTTCAGCCCGGCGATTGTCCGGGCGTTCGAGGTGAACAGTGACCATTCGATTCATCGCCGCCTCGCGGCTGCCAACGCCCTGGGCGACCTTCACCATGCACGGTTTCGAGGATGAGACCACCGGCAAGGACCACATCGCCCTGACCCTGGGCGACATCGATGACGGCGCGCCGGTGCTGGGCCGCGTGCATTCCGAGTGCCTGACCGGCGACGCCCTCTTCTCGATGCGCTGTGACTGCGGCTATCAGCTGCAGGAAGCGCTCAAGCGCATTGCCGCCGAAGGCCGCGGCGTGCTGCTCTATCTGCGTCAGGAAGGCCGCGGCATCGGTCTGCTCAACAAGATTCGCGCCTATGAGCTGCAGGATGGCGGCGCCGATACCGTCGAAGCCAATGAGCGCCTCGGTTTCGGGGCTGACATGCGCCGCTACGATATCTGTGTGCCGATGCTGGAGCATCTCGGCGTCAGCACTCTCAAGCTGATGACCAACAACCCGCGCAAGGTCGATGCCCTTACCCGTGATGGTGTCACCATCAGTGAGCGCCAGCCGATCACCACGGGCCTGAATCCGCACAACGAGCACTATCTCTCGACCAAGGCGGGCAAGCTGGGCCACATGATGGCACTGGATGATTTCACCCAGGCAAGCGACGTGGATATCGAACGCAGCGAGTAGCCGCGCGCAGGGGGAGCCTGACTGGTTCCCCCTTCCTTTATAGGCAAATTGACTGGCTGGCACAGCGAGCGTGACATGACGACGTCACCCGCCAGGGAGTAGGCTGGAGTCGAACCCGCGCCGGAGACATCGCCATGCGCAAAGACTCAACGGCTGCATCATCACAGCCTTCTTCATCGCAACCTCAGTCATCACAGCCTTCGTCAACACGGCCCGCCTCGACACCTCCTCAGGCATCCCCCTCTTCCAGCGCATCACCTGTCGTTGACGCGAATTCACGCGACACCTCCGCGACGCCTGCTCTCTATACCCGGCTGGAGGAATGGCTGCACAGCGCCAGCCACGGCATCGGCGCCGTCATGGGCCTCGTCGGCATGATCGTGCTGATCGTGATGGCCAGCCTCGCCGCCGAAGTCGACCCCTGGAAGATCGTCAGCGTCAGCCTCTACGGCCTGACCCTGGTGGTGCTGTATGCGGCCTCGACGCTCTATCACGGTATCCGTCACCCACGCCTGAAATATGCCTTCCAGCTGCTGGATCACTGCGCCATCTATCTTCTGATCGCCGGCACCTATACGCCCTTCCTGCTGGTCAATCTTCGCGGCCCGACCGGCTGGACACTGTTCGCCATCATCTGGTCGCTCGCGCTGGGCGGCATCTTCCTCAAGCTGCGCTGGCCTGAACGCTTCAGTGCCCTGCGCGTGAGCGTCTATCTGCTGATGGGCTGGTTGATCGTGTTCGCCTCGCCGATGCTGGTCGAGAAGCTCTCCGAGACGGGGCTCATCCTGCTGGTCGCCGGCGGCATCACCTATACCCTGGGCGTGATCTTCTTTCTGATGACACGCCTGCGCTATCACCACGCCATCTGGCACCTGTTCGTGCTTGGCGGCAGTACCTGCCACTTCTTCGCCATCTATACCGCAGTGCTGCCGTATTCCGTATGACGTGATCGGGG
>NZ_CFDJES010000007.1:20345-21875 GCF_983723665.1 Cobetia sp.
TTTTTTCGCGATTTTTTTGACGCTTCAGGGCTCGTCTCTCACAGGGCTATCTCCCTGAGGGGCAAAGACCGGCAAGCGATACCGGGTACCGCGCCCGACACCGTAACTTTCCAGTACTTGTTTGGCGGTAAGATCGGCGAGATCGCGGGCGGCGGTAGGGTCGGAGGTATCGACCAGGGCGCGGTATTCGGCGCGCCCCACGCCCTCTTCGTCGTCTCGCTCCAACAATGTCAGTACCAGCTCGCGCTGGCGGGCATTCAGCGGCGTACGCGCGTGCTCCAGCCACAGTCGCTCGGCGCGCTGGACGCGCTGGTAATGGAAGGCCGTCCGACGACCGGCGTCGCGCAGACGCAAAAGCCACCACTCGGACCAGACATTCATGTCACCGGGCGCTGCATCCTCCCCCTCACCATTGAGCGCGCGGTCCAGCTGCGGCGGCAGCGGATGGCCGCTGGCCGAGGTCTGGGGCTTGCCGAGATAACGCTGCTCCAGCTCGCGCAATTCGTCCTGATGCTCGAGCACCACCGAGAACAGCGCCTGGCGGCGCCAGCAGAGTTGCTCCAGCGCTTCCGACTCCCAGCGCTCGGCGGCCTTGCCGACAAACTCGCCCTGCTGCTGCAACGCGGCCAGGGCATCGATTCGTGTCAGCCAGCGCATCAGCAGCAAGCGCCCGATCAAGCCGTTGCCCAAGGCCAGCGGTGCGAGCGCCTGCCAGTGCGCATGCAGCTGCAGGGCATTCAACACCCCTGAGTTATCCACATCCGGTTCTTCCGTCGCCAGACGCTGCCAGAAGACATCCAGCTCCCGGTCCAGCGCATCGGGGTTCTCCGCCGGGGCGCGATAGCGCAAGCGCTTGAGACCGTAACGACCGCTGACCGCTTCGTAGCGCGCCTCGCGCCATGCCCCGAGTGGCTGACCACTGCTGCGCGGCAGGAAAGGCCCCAGACGCCGATGCCACTCGAGCACCTGTTGGCGGGTCAGCGGCTGGAATGCCGTGCGCACGACTTCCAGCGTCACATCCACGAAGACGTCGACACCAGGTGCCGGCCCGCGCGGTGACTCCTGATGGCCGGACTCCAGCCCCAGCGCCTGATACAGCGCATCACGCAACGCCGCCCGCCCGAGCACCACGCCGGACAGCTGGGCACTGGCTTCCATCTCTTCGCTGAGGAGCGTCGCCTCGAGACGCAGGCGTTGTCGGGGATAGAGATTCTGTCCCTGAGCGACCAGCGGCGACATCACCGCCTGGGTCGCCGCCAACTGCCCCATCAAGGGCATGACCTCCAACCGCCCCCGTGGCCAGTCAGGCTGCTGCCAGATCCACATAAGTTGTTATTCCCATTGAGGTTTTCACCAACATCTTATCAAAAAGATCCGCAATAAACCACATACCGAATCATTTGATGATGCGCAAAACAGGCAAGATGCGCTCACCGCTCTTGATTTGATCAATATCATGTCATGAAAATCTAATAAACCTCTCAACCCCATGATTTTCATCGGATATGTCGCCACTCACAACGCATGAGT
>NZ_CFDJES010000007.1:21975-42565 GCF_983723665.1 Cobetia sp.
TCATGGCTTCACTACAGGATATGCAGGACAGGTCAGCCCGTCAGCTTGGCCTGTGGCGGCGTTCGATGACGTTCCCGGCAACAGGGCTCAGTGTTGCTGACGCTCCTCGGCGGCCTGTTGCTCGCGCTGGCGGGCCCGCTCGCAGGCAGGACGCGCTCGCACCTCTTCGCCCCATTGTTCAAGCACGGCCGGCAGAGGTTGCCCGGCCATCTGCGCCCAGCTGAGGGTCTGGGCGAGAAAGATATCGGCGACACTGAATTCATCGGCCACCAGCCAGCCCTGGCCATCGAAGCGGCGCTGAAGTGCCTTGAGAGCACGCTGGAATTCCCATTGGGCTGTCTGCTTGATGGCATCACAGCGCTGGTCCTCCGGCAGCGCGAAGGTGTGCTTGGCCAATGTCCACAGCGGCTGCTCAAGCTCGGTGGTCAGGAAACTGAGCCATTGATCCATCTGTGCCTGCCCGGCCAGCGATTGTGGCAGCAGGCGCCCTTCTCGCGCCGCCAGGTAGCGACAGATGGCACTGGACTCGAACAGGGCCAGCTCACCATCCACCAGGGCTGGCGCCTTGCCATCGGGATGAATGGCCAGGTATTCAGGGCTGTGCCCCTCACCGGCCTTCAGATCCAGACTATGAATCCGGTAATCGAGCCCCAGTTCCTCGAGCGTCCAGGCGACCCGCAGCGAGCGGGAATTCGGATAGCTGTAGAGAGTCAACATGGTCGGGCGCACTCCGTGGCGTTGCGGTGGTGACTGGCGCAGGTGACGGCTTTCGCGCCAGCCAGGCCCTGGCTGCTTGAGCAGAGGGCTTGATGGTCATCCAGCATGGGCGGGAAGTCGCGGAGTTTCCATGCATCCTTCGCCGTCTCGCCGCAGGCAGTCACACAACGAAAAACGCCTGTGGACAACTCGAACTCTCGAGTCATCCACAGGCGTTTCGGTATTGCATGTCACCAGGATCAGCTGCCGAGGCGAGCCTCGATACTGGCGCGGATGCCGGCGGCATCCAGACCGCAATCACGCAGCAGCTCGACCGGCTTGCCATGCTCGACGAAGCCATCCGGCAGCCCCAGCAGCAACATGGGCTGAGCCAGTCCCGCGTTCAGGTAGAGCTCGGCCACGCCGGCTCCCGCGCCACCCGCGATGGCATTCTCTTCGACGGTCACGACCAGGTCGTGCTCCGCGGCGATCTCGAGCAATGCCTCACGGTCCAGCGGCTTGATGGAGCGCAGATTGAAGTGGGTCGCGTCCAGCGCCTCGGCGACCTCGGCCACCGGCGTGTTCATGCTGCCCACGGCGACGATGGCGACACGCACCTCGGGGCTGCCGCTGATACGACGGCGATATTCCCCCTGACCGATGGCCATTGGCGTCAGGTCGGCATCGGTGGCCACCCCCGGCCCGGTACCGCGCGGATAGCGCACTGCGGCAGGCCCGGAGTGGGCCAGTGCCGCGCTCAGCATGCCACGGCACTCGGCTTCATCGGCCGGCGCCATCAGCACCAGCTCCGGCACGCAGCGCAGGAATGACATGTCCAGGCTGCCGTGATGCGTCGGGCCGTCTTCACCGACCAGACCGGCACGATCGATGGCAAAGGTCACGTCCAGTTTCTGCACCGCGACATCGTGGATCAGCTGATCATAGCCACGCTGCAGGAAGGTGGAATAGATCGCCACCACCGGCTTCATGCCTTCACAGGCCATGCCCGCTGCCACTGTCACCGCGTGCTGCTCCGCGATGGCGACATCGTAGTAGCGATCAGGATATTCCTTCGAGAAGCGCACCAGATCCGAGCCTTCCCGCATGGCCGGCGTGATGCCGATGACGCGCGCATCCGCGGCGGCGGCGTCACACAGCCAGTTGCCGAAGACGCTGCAGTATTTCTGCGGCTTGGGAGCCGGCGCGTCGGTGACGGCAGGCGCCTGCTCGGCTGCCTGAGGCGCGGCCTTCTCGAGCTTGGTGATGGCGTGATAACCGATCGGGTCACGCTCCGCCGGCAGGAAGCCCTTGCCCTTGCGCGTCACCACATGCAGGAACTGCGGGCCATCCAGATCACGCATGTTGCGCAACGTCTGCACCAGCGCCGGCAGGTCATGGCCGTCGATGGGGCCGATGTAGTTGAAGCCCATCTCCTCGAACAGCGTCGCCGGGCTGATGAAGCCCTTCATGTGCTCTTCGGTACGCTTGGCAAGCTCCAGCGCACCCGGCAAGGGCGACAGCAGTCGCTTGCCGTTGGCGCGCATCTGGGTATACGGCTTGCTGGCCAGAATACGTGCCAGATAGCTTGCCAGGCCGCCGACGTTCTCGGAGATCGACATCTCGTTGTCATTGAGCACGACCAGCATATTGGCCTTCACGTGCCCGGCATGCGCCAGTGCCTCGAACGCCATGCCAGCCGTCAGGGCACCATCGCCGATCACCGCACAGGCGCGCCGTGACTCACCCGCCGTGCGGGCGCCGAGCGCCATGCCCAACGCCGCACTGATCGAGGTGCTGGAATGGCCCACCCCGAAGGTGTCGAACTCGCTCTCGGCACGCTTGGGGAAGGCAGACAGGCCGTTGTACTGGCGCATGCTGTACATGGCTTCACGACGGCCGGTCAGAATCTTGTGCGGATAGGCCTGATGACCCACGTCCCACACCAGACGGTCATGGGGCGTTTCCAGCGCATGGTGGAGGGCCACGGTCAGCTCGACCACACCGAGCCCGGCACCGAAGTGCCCGCCGGTACAGCCGACGCTGTAAAGCAGGTAGGCGCGCAGTTCGTCAGCCAATTGGCGCAGCTGTGCCGCGCTCATGGCGCGCAGCGCTTGAGGTGTCTCGACCGCATCGAGCAGTGGCGTCGCGGGGCGCGCCTGAGGTATCTCGTCAAACAGCTTCATAGGCGTCAGGAATCAGTGGTCTCGCTCGATCATGTAGCGCGCCAGCACCGCGAGTGGCTCTGCGGCCTCTCCCAACGGTGCCAGGGCATCCAGGGCCTCTTGCAGTAGCTGACCTGCTCGCTCTTGAGCACCTTCGAGTCCAAGCAGCGAGGGATAGGTCGGCTTGTCGCGCGCAGCGTCAGCACCGGCCGTCTTGCCAAGCGTTGCGGTGTCGCCCGTCACGTCCAGGATGTCATCCTGGATCTGGAAGGCCAGGCCGATAGCCGAAGCGTAGCGCTCCAGGGCAGCAAGACGCGAATCCTGCTCGTCGACTGCCACCAATCCGCCCAGACGGACCGCGGCGCGAATCAGCGCGCCGGTCTTGTAGGCATGCATGCGTGACAGCGCCTCTACCTCGCGGAACTGGCCGACCGCCTCGAGGTCCAGCGCCTGACCGGCCACCATGCCGCGCCGCCCGGAGGCCTCGGCCAGGGTACGCACCAGGGCCGGTGTCCGTACATGGCCGGTCGTCGCCATCACTTCGAAGGAGAGCGTCAACAGGGCATCGCCCGCGAGAATGGCGGTCGCCTCATCGAAGGCGCGATGCACGGTGGGACGGCCACGCCGCAGGTCGTCATCGTCCATGGCCGGCAGGTCATCATGGACCAGCGAATAGGCATGCACCAATTCGAGCGCCGCTGCCGCCGCGTCCAGCGCAGCGCGGTCAGCGGCCTCCTCATCGCAGCCCAGGGCACGACCCACCGCATACAGCAGCACGGGGCGCAGACGCTTGCCGCCACCCAGCACGCTGTAGCGCATGGCGTCCTCGAGACGCTCACTCACCGCCGCACTGCCGGGAGTCAACAACGCCTCAAGCACGGCCTCACTGCGCGCCTGTCCAGAGCGAATCAGCTCGCTGGCCTGCGATGCTGTCGGCGTGACTTGCGTATTCAATCCACCTGACATCACCAGTCCTTCTCCTCGTCCGCTTCACCCGCCATGCTGCCTGCGGCATCGGGCGCCGTAAACGCCGTGGGCGTCAGCGCTCCCTCCGGGCCTTCCACCAATGCCTGCAGGCGCAACTCGGCGCTGTCGAGCCGCTGCTGCGCCTCACGCGCCAGTCCCACGCCCTCTTCAAAAGCGCCCAGTGACGCTTCCAGCGACATGTCGCCAGCCTCGAGCCGCGTCACCAACCCTTCAAGACGGGCCAGGGTGGCGGCGAAATCCTGTGGCACTTCCTTTTCGGCCATGGGTGCTCTCGCTCATCCGACCGGGCGGGCCCGGTGTCTCTGTGTGGAGCGCCAGTATAACCCGAAGGGCTTCACGACGCTGCCCACCCCCTGCGCACGGAGGAAGAGTCACATCAAACGGCTGTGCTGTGAATTTTTCATGCCCGGCACGCGGACATTTCATCCGGAGGCCCCGTCGGCTGTGATATTCTTTGCTCCCCTGTTGACAGCACGCCCCGCTGTTTCTCTGGCATTTTCTTGAGGTGTGACACGCCAGCAGGTCATGAAAAAGACCAAACGAACAGAAACGCCGGCATGACCGGCGAGAGGGTTGATCCGACAATGGCCAAGACGTCCCTGGACAAGAGCAAGATCAAGATTCTATTGCTCGAGGGTGTCCACCAATCCGCCGTGGATAATTTCCTCAACGCGGGTTACACCAACATCGAACTGCTTCAGACCTCGCTGGCCGAGGAAGAACTGATCGAGAAGATCCGCGATGTGCACTTCATCGGCATTCGTTCCCGCACTCAGCTCAACGAGCGCGTGATCTCCGCTGCCGAGAAGCTCACCGCCATCGGCTGCTTCTGCATCGGCACCAACCAGGTCGACCTGGAAGCCGCACTGAAGCGCGGCATTCCCGTGTTCAACGCGCCCTACTCCAACACTCGCTCGGTCGCCGAGCTGGTACTGGCCGAAGCCATCATGCTGATGCGCGGCGTGCCGGAGAAGAGCGCCAAGGCACATCGTGGCCAGTGGATGAAATCCGCCAAGAACAGCCATGAAGTCCGCGGCAAGACGCTGGGCATCGTGGGCTACGGCAGCATCGGCTCCCAGCTGTCCGTGCTCAGCGAATCCCTGGGCTTGGACGTCATCTACTACGATGCCGTCACCAAGCTCGGCATGGGCAATGCCCGTCAGGTGGCAAGCCTGGAAGAGCTGCTGGCGCGCGCTGACATCGTCACCCTGCATGTGCCGGAAATCCCCTCCACCAAGTGGATGATGGGCAAGCAGCAGTTCGCGCTGATGAAGCAGAACAGCGTCTTCATCAATGCGGCACGCGGCACCACCGTCGTCATCGAAGACCTGGCCGAAGCCCTCTCCAGCGGCAAGCTGCTGGGCGCCGCCATCGACGTCTTCCCGGTAGAGCCGAAAGGCAACGGCGAAGAGTTCGTGTCTCCGCTGCGCGAGTTCGACAATGTCATCCTGACGCCGCACGTCGGTGGCTCCACCATGGAAGCCCAGGAAAACATCGGTGTCGAAGTCGCCGAGAAGCTGGTGACCTACTCCGACAACGGCACCACCATCGGCTCGGTCAACTTCCCGGAAGTCGCCCTGCCGGCGCACCCGGAAAAGCACCGTCTGCTGCATATCCACGACAACGTCCCGGGCGTGCTGTCACGCATCAACCAGGTGCTGTCCGAGGAAGGCATCAACATCTCTGGCCAGTACCTGCAGACCAACAACACGGTCGGCTATGTGGTCATCGATGTCGACAAGGCCTACGGCAAGAAAGCGCTCGAAGCGCTCAAGACCGTCGACCATACCCTGCGTATCCGGACCCTCTACTCGGAAGCTGATTTCGAGAACTGAGTCCGTGCTCTGCTTCATGGCCGTGGAGCAGAGGGCAGGCAAATGAAAACGCCGCAGCCAGAAATGGCTGCGGCGTTTTTTTGTTCCGGATTACCAGGCGCGTTGCTCGCCGTGCCCTGCGTCCCACTCCCCTCTTTAATGCCTCTGTCATGCCTCAGCCGGTTTTCCATACACTGGCAATGCCGGGCCAAGACCAGGGGCGTGTTTCACGTGGAACATCTTGATTCCTCGTAAAACACCGTCTGAATCAGATAGTTGAGAACAAGTGCCCAGTTGAAACTTCTTCTCTTAGCGCTCTGACAATGGCGTGCCAGCGACGGCCCAGTTTTCCGGCTCCACTTCCTGCAGCACCACCCAGACAGACTGCTCACGCACGCCCAATACGCGAGCCGTCTCGCGCGTCAACGCCTCCACCAGCTCCCGCTTCTGTTCCTGTGTCTTGCCAGTCAGAAATTCCGCACGAATCATCGGCATGGTTTTCTCTCCTTGTTGTTCAGATCTCTTTTTCTACATGCCAGATCAGCCTGGCCAGCCGCCTTGCTCGCTATTGCCACAGCCGCTTTAAGGCGCTGTGGCCAATGGGCTCTCGCAAATCGCTCCTGAAGCCATTGTTCCACGTGAAACATCTGCCGGCAGCAAAGAGCGCAGCCCAGCGATGTCAGTCTGCGGCATAGGCTGGTAAAGAAATTGGCTGCTTTACGAAAAAGCAGCCAATTCTCTCCATACGTCATTCAAAAAATCGCTTGGCTATCAGTCTGTTGGCGCGCTTTAGCCAAATATCTCAAGCATCATGTTCCACGTGAAACACTGCTTAGGCGTAGCAGGAATCACCCAGCAGCACTTCTTCGACGCGACCGTTCAACAGCATGCCAAGCAGCGGCGTGTTATGGCCGGCACTGACCAGCGTCTCGCTTGAGACACGCCACTCCTGTTCCATATCGATAACCGCCAGATCACAGTACTCGCCCACTTCCAGCATGCCGCCCTTGAGTCCGAAGCGTCTGGCACTGAACGTCAATGTCTCGATCAGGCGAGGCAGGCTGAGCAGCTCGGCCTCCACCAGCGCCAGCCCCAGCGGCAGCATGGTTTCCAGGCTGGTCATGCCGGGCTCGGATACCGCGAAGGGCGCGCTCTTGGCTGCGGCTTCATGGGGCAGATGATCACTGACGATGGCGTCGATGGTGCCATCGACCACACCTGCCCGCAGCGCATCCCGGTCTGCCGCGCTGCGCAGTGGCGGCTCCAGATGGAAATTGGCGTTGAAGCCTTCCAGCTGCTCATCGGTCCAGTGCAGTTGCGCCATCGACACATCCGCGCTGATATCCAGCCCTCTGGCCTTGGCATCACGTACCAGCTCCACGGCCCGTGCACTGGAGAGCAGTGACACATGCGCCCGTACACCGGTCTGCTCGATCAACAGCAGCCACTGGGTCAGGGCGACCGTTTCGGCAGATTCCGGAATGCCGGCCAATCCGAGACGTGAGGCAATGGCGCCCTCATGGGCGCAGCCCTGCCCAGCCAAGGCGGCCTCCTGGGCCTGGAACACGACGGTGATATCAAAGGTCCGCGCGTACTCCAGACAACGGCGCAGTACGCCGAGATCGCGTATTGGCTGGCGCAGGTTGGTCAGTGCCACGCAGCCTGCGGACTTGAGCGCGGCCATATTGGCGAGCAGATCACCGTCCAGTCCCTGCGTCAGTGCCCCCAGCGGCGCAAGACGCACCCCCGCCACATCACGCGCACGGTCCAGCAGCGTACGAATATGCGAGGCGCTGTCGAGCACCGGGCTGGTGTCGGGCCGCGGCAGGATGGTCGCGTAGCCACCCGCCAGTGCGGCAGCCGACTCACTGACCAGGCTGCCCTTGTAGCGCGGACCCGGGTCGCGCAAGTGCGCGCCAAGATCGATGAAGGCCGGCGTGACCAGCTTGCCCGCCAGATCATCGCGCTGCTCGGCACTGAAATCCGCCGGCGCCTCGCCGATCGCGATCAGGCGACCGCCGTCGAGGTGGAGGTCGTACTGGCCATCGAGGCCGTTGGTCGGGTCGATCACCCGTGCATTGATCAGGCTGCGTTTCATGCGCCAGCTCCTCGTGAACGTTCACCCCTGCGCTCGGCGCGCGCCTTCATCTGTCCGGAGACCGCCATCGACAGCACCGCCATGCGCACCGCGATACCGTTGGTGACCTGATCGAGTATCAGCGAACGCGGGCCATCCGCGACGGCGGATTCGATCTCGACACCCCGGTTGATCGGCCCCGGATGCATCACCACGGCGTCAGGGTGCGCGTGTGCCAGGCTTTCGCGGGTCAGGCCATAGCGGCGGTAGTATTCCGACTCCGAGGGCAGCAGCGCGCCATCCATGCGCTCCTTCTGCAGGCGCAGCATGATGACGACATCGACATCCTTCAGCCCTGCTGCCAGTTCAGTGAAGACCTGACAGCCCAGCGTCTCGACCCCGATGGGCAGCAGCGTCTGCGGCGCGACCACCCGCACCTCCGCTGCGCCCAGCGTATTGAGCGCCTGAATCTGCGAGCGAGCGACGCGTGAATGCAGGATGTCACCGACGATCGCGACGCGCAGATTGGCGAACTCGCCCTTGTGGCGGCGGATGGTCAGCATGTCGAGCATCGCCTGGGTCGGGTGCGCATGGCGACCGTCGCCGGCATTGATGATCGCCACATGCGGCGTGATCTGGCTGGCGATGAAGTGCGCCGCGCCGGAGTCGCCATGACGCACCACGAAGGCATCCGCCTGCATGGCCTCGAGATTGACCAGGGTATCCATCAGCGACTCGCCCTTGGCGGCCGACGAGGTCTTGATGTCCAGATTGAGCACATCCGCCGACAGACGCTTGGCGGCCAGCTCGAAGGTGGCACGCGTCCGGGTCGAGTTCTCGAAGAACAGGTTGGCCACCGTACGTCCGCGCAGCAACGGCACCTTCTTGACCTCGGCATCGCCGATGCCACGGAAGTGATCGGCGGTGTCGAGAATCTCGGTCAACACGCTGCGCGGCAGGCCTTCGATATCCAGAAAGTGGCGCAGCCGGCCCTGCTCATCCAGCTGGACCTGTGCCGGCGAGGCAGCCCGCACGTCCGCGCTGGCCTGCGAGAGATCAAACAGGTTCATGCCGTCACCTCGCCGGTATCGACCAGTGTCAGGCGCAGGTTGTCGGGGCCTTCCAGCTTGATGCGCTTGCCGGGCGCCAGCGCCAGGTTGGCGCCCAGGGCGTCCGGCTGCACCGGCAGCTCACGTCCCGGCAGCTCTACCAGGCAGGCCAGCAGCACGCGGCGCGGACGGCCATAGTCGAACAGCTCATTGAGCGCCGCGCGCACGGTACGTCCGCTCATCAGCACATCGTCCACCAGCAGCAGATCGCGGTTCTCGATATCCGGCAGCTGTGACCCCTGGCCGCCATCCGGCAGGCCCTTGTGGCCGAAGTCGTCGCGCCAGAAACCGATATCCAGTGTCGCGAGGGGCTCTTCCAGCCCCAGCCGCTCACGCAGTGCCTGGGCGACCCAGACACCGCCGGTATGAATGCCGACCGGAATCAGACGTTCACGATCGAGTTCACGGCGCTCGAACAGCAATTCGAGCTCCTCGGTCATGGCCTCGAGCAGTGCCTCGACCTCTGGCAGTGCCTCATGTTCTTCGTGCATCTCAGACTCTTGCATGGATATCGCTTCCTATCTTCCCTGCCGGATGGCGGCAAACAGACAAAAAAAACCCGCTTCCGGAAAGGAAGCGGGTGGAGTATTCAGTAACCGACAAGGTCGCCCTCGCCTCGCTGGCTTGCAAACCAGCTCTCGAGAATCAGCTGAGCGGCGAGGCCGTCCACGCCATCATCGCGATAATTGCCGCGGTGGCCGCGCTCGCGCGCCAAGCCCTTGGCCGCCTTGGTGGAGCCGCGCTCATCCCACATTTCCAGCGGCTTGCCGTAGCGGCCATACAGGCGCTTGCCGAACTTGCGGGCTCGGCTGCACATCAGTGTCTCGCTGCCGTCCAGCTCGAGGGGCAGGCCGACCACGAACAGGTCGGGCTGCCATTCCTCGATCAGGCGATTGACGACATTCCAGTCCGGAATGCCGTCCCGCACATGCAGCGGCACCAGGGGCGTCGCGGTGCCGAGCATCTCGGTGCCCACCGCGACACCGATGCGGCGCGTGCCGAAATCGAACGCCAGCGCCGTACGGCTGACTTGCCGCTCAGCCATGCCCGATCTCCCGCGACATCAGATTCATGTCGACGCCCAGCTTGCTGGCAGCCGCTTCGAGACGGGACTCGCTGTCGGCATCGAAGAGGATGCCGCTGTCGCCTTCGACGATCAGCCAGCTGTTTTCCTTCAGCTCGTTGGTGAGCTGGTCCGGCTCCCAGCCAGCGCAGCCGAGGCACACCATGAAGTCATCAGGGCCTTCGTTGCCGGCTATCGCCTTCAGGATGTCCAACGAGGTGGTCAGCGCCAGCTCGTCGGTCACCTGCAGGCTGGAATCCCACTCGCTGGCCTTGCCGCGATGCAGGATGAAGCCGCGGTCCTTGTGGACGGGGCCACCGTAATAGACCACCTCATCGAGGCGCTCACAGCTGTCGGCAGCGATCTCGAGCTGCTCGAACAGACCGCGCATGGTCAGCTTGATCGGCTTGTTGACGATGACACCGAGGGTGCCCTTGTCATCATGATCACAGAGGTAACTGAGCGAGCCGGAAAAATTGTCATCATCGAGATGCGGCATCGCCAGCAGGAAATAGTCTCGCAGACTTTGCATGGTCCTCCCGAGGCGTCAGGGCGCGCCAGAATCGTTGCCGGGGCCGAATCGCCAGATGCGGGTGATGGTCAGCTGGCTCATCCCCTTGAGACTTTCATCAAAGGGCGCATAAGGAGCCGCGCCGTAGACCGTATCCAGAGCCGCCTGGTCGAGTTCAGCATGTCCCGAGGATTGTAACACTTCCGCGAACTCAAGCTGACCGCTGGGCAGCACGACGGCGCGAATCCGCAGCTCGCCGCTCAGATGAGCAGGCGCCGGATAGTGCTGATTGCCGAATGCCTGCACCGTGCCGGTCCAGTCATTGATATAGCGCGCGCGGGCCGAGGCACGCGCCGCCTTGCGTGAGGCGGTGTCACCCACCACCTCACGCGACTGGCCGGAGGCCTGGATTCGCTGAACGTCCTGCTCGCTGGCCTGCTGTTCATTGTCCGGCGTATCCGGCAGCAGTTCGGAACGCGTCACCTGCTGTGACGACGCCTGCTGGGTCGCGATCACCTCGGGGATGCGCTCCGGCAGTACCAGTGCCTGCGTGGCCGGGGCCAGGGCTTCTGCCACGGCCGGCTCGCTGGCCTCGGACGCACTCTGCTCACCCGGCTGTGGGGGCGCCTGGTTGGTTGGCCCGGCCTGCACCGCTGCCTCGCGCCCGCTGCCACTGGCCTGCTGGTCCTGCTCGGCCACCACCTGCGAGTCGACGGCAGTGGTGCTGGCCTGACTGACCAGCGTCACATCGAGCATCACCGGCTTTGGCATCGGCGGCACCTCGGGCGGCGTCAGCAGGCCGCTGCCCAGCAACCACCAGCCGATGACGGCATGGACGGCCAGTGCCGCGCCCCATGCCACCACACGGCGATGCACCCGCGTCACCGGTACATAGGTGATCGGGTCGGTGACGCTATGATTGCCTGCCCACCATTCGACGGGTGCTGCCATACCCCACTCCCTGTCCACGGAACCTCATTGGCAGCTTCGGCTTCCTTGCCGTTTACTGCGAATCCATTGCGGGTCAGCCAACTGGTGCCGACCTCACCGCGACGTTGATCAGGCGGGCGTCTGCGCCGCCAGACGCGCTTCGATGGCATCCATCAACAGACCGGCGATATCAGTGCCGCGCTGGGTATCGATCTCGCGTACGCAGGTCGGGCTGGTGACGTTGATCTCGGTGATGTAGTCGCCGATCACGTCCAGGCCGACGAACATCAGCCCCAATGATTTCACCACCGGCTTGACCTGCTCGATCAGCCAGTAATCGCGGTCGGTCAGCTCACGCGATTCGCCACGTCCGCCAGCCGCCAGGTTGCCGCGCGTCTCGCCGGCGCTGGGAATGCGCGCCAGGCCGAACGGCACCGGCTCGCCATCCACCAGCAGAATGCGCGTATCGCCGGCACTGATTTCCGGCACATAACGCTGGGCCATGATCTGACGGGTGCCCCGCAGCGTCAGCTGCTCGATCACCGAGCCGAGATTGCGGCCATCTTCGGCGACGTGGAAGATGCCACTGCCACCCATGCCATCCAGCGGCTTGAAGATCACGTTGCCATGCTCGGCGTGGAAGGCGCGCAGCACCTTGTCGTTGGCCGACACGGTGGTCGGCGGGATGCACTGCGGGAACTGCTGAGCGAAGAGCTTCTCGTTGCAGGTCTGCAGCGCGGCCGTCGGATTGACCACCAGCACGCCTTCCCGCTCGGCAAAGCCCAGCAGGTGAACGGCATTCAGGAAGTGTTCGTCGACGGGCGGATCCTTGCGCATCAGGATCACGTCAAGCTCGGCCAGCGGAGTCGCGACGACCTCGCCCAGCTGATAGAAGTTGTCCGGGTCGTGGTAGACCTCCAGATCACGCATCCGGCCCATGGCGCGACCATTCTCGAGATAGAGGTCTTCCTGCTCGAGATAGTGCAGCGACCAGCCACGCTGGCTGGCGGCCCACAACATGGCCAGAGTGGTGTCCTTCTTGTAGGCGACGCTGGACATCGGGTCCATCACCACGCCGATCTTGAGCTTGCGAGCAGTCATTGAGGCAACCTTGTGACGACACTGCCAGCCCGGCACGCGGCCGGCAGCGGGGATAACGGAGACTCCCGTCGCGACATGACACCATGGCGCGGGAGCGATGGGACAAGTATGCAGCAGCGCCGTGCTGCTCACCACTGGCGAAACGCCCTTGCCGGCTCACGCTGTGTTGCCGGCAGATCAACAATTCCGCCCGGGTGCCAGATGACGGGAGATCAGCGCGGCAGGTCACCAAATCGCTGCTGCAGCAAGGTCAGCGCCACCACCGGCGCCGTCTCGGTGCGCAGGATACGCGGCCCCAGGCCGAGCACTTCACAACCGGCTGCGGCCGCTTCTGCCACCTCTTCCTGCGTGAAGCCGCCTTCCGGGCCGATCAGCAGGCTGGCACGGGTCACGCCGCCCTCGGCCTCGGCCACGTTCAGCGCCTCGGCACCGCCCGGCTGCAGAATCAGGCGCAGCGGCTCATCACGCTCGGACAGCCACTGCGTCATCGCCACCGGGGCATGCACGACCGGCACGACGCTTCTTCCGCACTGCTCGCAGGCGCTGGCCGCCACGCCCTGCCAGTGCGCCAGCTTCTTGTCGGCGCGCTCGCCCTTGAGCTTGACGTCGCCACGCGCGGTGTAGAGTGGCGTGATGGCAGCCACGCCCATCTCACAGGCCTTCTGGATGGCGTAATCCATGCGATCGCCCTTGGAGATCGCCTGCCCCAGATGCACCGCCAGCGGCGCCTCGCGGTCATTGGGCACCGCCTCGATCACCTGCACGCTGACGCCCTTGCGGGTCACCTCCTCCAGCAGCACGCGCACCTCCTGCCCACGGCCATCGAACAGCTGCGCCTCACTGCCGACCTTGGCACGCAGCACCAGCCCGAGGTGGCGTGCAGGCCCCTCGGGGAGCGCGAAGGACGCCCCGGCGCTGACATTGAGATCAAGATCGGGGCAGTACAGACGGATGGCCATGGACGGGGTCTCGCGGACAGAGAAGCAATGAAAGTGAACCGCGATGAGTCGATGCAGCATCGCAGGCAAGGCGGCGGTCATTGTCGCCCAAAAACGCAGCGACGGGCCACTGGGGCCCGTCGCTGGTCGTACCTGTCATGTGGCCAATCAAGGCCGGCTCACTGATCAGTGAGCGGTCGCCTCGGCGGCGCCCTGGGCTTCACGCTGCTTGCGCTGCGCGTACATGGCCTCGAAGTTGACCGGAGCCAGCATCAGCGGAGGGAAGCTGCCACGGTTGACCAGGTTGTCGATGGCTTCACGCGCATACGGGAACAGCACGTTCGGGCAGAAGGCGCCCAGGGTGTGGTCCAGCTGCTCGGCAGACAGGCCAGCGATACGGAACAGGCCAGCCTGCTCGACTTCCGCCAGGAAGGCAGTGGTCTTGTCTTCGCCATTGGTGACCTGTGCGGTGACCTTGATGGAGACTTCGAACAGCTCCTCACCGACCTGCTGGTGCTCGGTATCCAGCTCCAGCGCGACCTTCGGCTGGAACGGCTGGGAGAAGACCGCCGGAGAATTCGGGGCTTCGAAGGACACGTCCTTCACGTAGATGCGCTGCAGGGCAAACTGGAGCTGATCCTGAGCCTGTTCTGCGCCTGCTGCAGCCTGTGCGTTCTGTTCTTCAGCCATGAGACATATCCTTGAGGGTTCGGAGATTTATTCTTGGTTGCGAGCCGGCCTCCAGCAGACCCGCAAACTTGCCCAGCCAGCGGGGCAATGACAGCTGGTAGACACGCGACGTGCGAGTCTGCGACTCAGCGAGTCACGACCGGCAGGCTGTCGGCTTCCCACTGGCCCATGCCGCCCTTGAGCTTGACGGCCTGCTTGAAGCCATCCTTCTCGAGGCGCGCCACCAGCGGTCCCGCCGTCTGGCCATGCTTGCAGACGATGATCACCGGGCGTTCCTTGTACTTGGCCAGCGGAGTGGTCTCGCTGGTCAGCTGACTGCTGGGAACGTTGACGGCACCGGCGATATGACCGGCCTTGAATTCCTTGCTGTCGCGGATGTCGATGAAGACACCCTCTTCGCGATTGACCAGTCGCGTGGCCTCGCTGACGCTGACGCCGTGGTTGCCACGCATGGTTTCCATGACAATGAGGGCGACCAGCAGGGCGACGAAGGCGCCGACCAGCAAGGGATGATTCTGCGCGAACTGAAGCAGCTGTTCGATCATGAGACGGGCTAACTCCGCTGTGACGTGCATGCCGACGCGTACGCGGCAAAGGAAATAGACCGCTACCTGAGGTAACGGAGCCAGCATTATACATGACAGGCCCAAGCATGAATGCCGCTGCATGGCATCAAAAAGGCGTAGCCGGGCGATGCGCCGGCTGCTGTCAGCTCAGCCGGGCCGGGGCGATCCACCGATAGCGCAACCCAATCCCGGCGATACACTTGCGGCACTTGCACTCGGCACCTTACCACCCCTCTAATAGAGGGCAGAACGAGCAGGTAGTTTTATCACTACATGTCGTTTCCGCCGAGGGTTCTGCCCCACGGATGCGCCACAGCATGGCCGCAGGACATGACAGCTGCATGATGCGTCGCCCGTCGAACATCATCCTGTCATCCCGGCCCCTGCTCACCCCAGATCATTCGTCATCACAGCGAGGAAGTCATGGCAGCTCAAGCACAAGGTCCGCGTCCCGTCGCCCTAATCATTCTGGACGGCTACGGTCACAGCGAAGAGGAGAAGGACAACGCCATCCTCGCCGCCGACACGCCGGTGATGGACCGCCTGCGTCGTGAATATCCCAGCGAACTGATTCACACCGATGGTGGCTTCGTCGGCCTGCCGGACGGCCAGATGGGCAACTCCGAAGTCGGCCACATGAACCTCGGTGCCGGTCGCATCGTCTATCAGGACTTCACGCGCATCACCAAGGCGGTGCGTGAGAATGCCCTCAAGGACAATGACATCCTGACCGCGCCCATCGATGCCGCCGTCAAGGCCGGGCGTGCCGTGCACCTGATCGGCCTGCTATCTCCGGGCGGTGTCCACTCCCACGAAGACCACACCCTGGCCATGGCCGACCTGGCCGCCGAGCGGGGCGCCAAGCGCATCTATATCCACGCCATCACCGATGGCCGCGACACCGCGCCCAAGAGCGCCGAGGCCTCCATCGCGCGTGCCGATGAGCACCTCGCGGGCCTGGGCCTGGAAGACGGCCGTGTCGCCACGCTGGTCGGTCGCTACTTCGCACTGGACCGCGACAACCGCTGGGACCGCGTCGAGCAGGCCTACCGCCTGATCGCCAACGGCGAAGCCGAGCATGAAGCCGCCACCGGTGTCGCCGGTCTGGCTGCCGCCTACGAGCGCGATGAGACCGATGAATTCGTCACCGCCACCCGCATCGGCGATTCCGTCGCCATGCAGGAAGGCGATGCGGCCATCTTCATGAACTTCCGCGCCGACCGTGCCCGCGAGCTGACCCGCGCCTTCGTCGAGCCGGACTTCGCAGGCTTCGAGCGCACACCGCCCAAGCTGGCCCACGACGGCCTGGTGATGATGACCCAGTACGCCGCCGACATCCCGGCGCCGGCAGCCTTCCCGCCGTCCGAGCTGCACAACACCCTGGGCGAGGTCGTGTCCGACCGTGGCCTGACCCAGCTGCGCATCGCCGAGACCGAGAAGTACGCACACGTCACCTTCTTCTTCTCCGGTGGCCGTGAAGAGGAATACCCCGGCGAGACGCGCATCCTCGTGCCGTCCCCGCAGGACGTGAAGACCTACGACGAGAAGCCGGAAATGAGCGCCGGCGAAGTCACCGACAAGCTGGTGGAAGCCATCGAGTCCGGCGGCTACGACCTCATCGTCTGCAACTACGCCAACGGCGACATGGTCGGCCACACCGGCAAGTTCGATGCCGCCGTCCAGGCCGTCGAGTTCCTCGACAAGTGCGTGGCACGCGTGGTCGAGGCGCTCGAGAAGGTCGGAGGCGAATGCCTGATCACCGCCGACCACGGCAACGCCGAGCAGATGGTGCACCCGGAAACCGGCAATCCGCAGACCGCGCACACCACCTTCGAGGTGCCGCTGATCTACGTGACGCAGCGCGATGCCAAGCTGGCCGCCGACGGGCGTCTGTGCGATCTCGCCCCGACCCTGCTGACCATGATGGGCCAGTCGGTGCCGGAAGAGATGGATGGCAAGGTGCTGGTCGATTATGCCGAGGCCTGATAGCAGGCTGCATGGCGCACCCTTCGGTGCGTCGTGCCTCTCGCCCAGCCCGAGCAAGCCGCTCGGGCTGGGCGACCGCCCCCGAATCTTCAAGCGCCGGAGCCGAGTCTCCGGCGTTGTGCTGTCTGCCTGGCTGCTGAGTCTCGCCCCGCTGGCACTCGGCCCCGTGGTGTCGACCACCGCGCAGGCCGCTGACGACACCGCCACCCTGACCCAGAAGAAGCAGGCCTCCCAGGAAGACCTCAAGCGCCTCAAGCGCGAGATCCAGGCGATGCAGGGCGAGCTCAAGGCCACGGCAGCGCGGCGCAGCGACACGCGCAACGGGCTGGAGAAGATCGAGCGCCAGCTCAACGCCACGCGCCAGCAGACCGGCAAGCTCGAGGATGAGCGCGATGACATCAAGCAGCAGCTGGTGGCACTGACGCGCAAGCGTGAAGCCCTCAGTCAGCAGCAGACGGCCCAGAAGGCGGCAGTGGCCGAAGAGATGGCCGCCCTCTATCGCCTCGGTCGTCAGCCTGAACTGAAATTGCTGCTCAACCAGGATGATCCCGCACGTCTTGAGCGCCTGCAGGTCTATCTGAACCATCTGAGCGAATCACGGCGTGCGGCGCTGGAGCGCCTGGCCGAGCTGAACCAGTCACTGGCCGACACCCGCGCACAACTGCTGGCTCGCCAGACACGCCTGGATGACGTACAGGCAGGACTCAAGCGGCAGGCCAGTCAGCTGATCGCGCAACAGAATGAACGCGCCGCCCTGCTGCGCAAGCTGGATGCGCGCTATGCCAGCCATGAGGCGAAGATCGCCGAACTGGACCAGGACCGCGCGCATGCCAATCAGCTGATCCAGACCCTCGAGAAGCGCCTCAAGTCGATCAAGAGCGCGCCGCCCCCCAGGACCCGCATCACGCGTGCGATGGGCAAGATGGATTGGCCGGCGCCGGGCAAGGTGATCTCCGCCTATGGACGTGGCGAGGGCGTCAACCGTGATGGCGTGCTGATTCGCGCGACGCAGGGTACCGCCGTCACGGCGCCGCACGCCGGTCGCGTGGTCTTCGCGGACTGGATGCGCGGCTATGGCAACCTGCTGATACTCGATCACGGTGACAACGTGCTGACGCTCTACGCCCACCTGGCAAGCTTCAGCGTAGGCCCGGGCGACAGCCTGTCACGCGGCCAGCAGCTGGGCAGTGTCGGCAGCAGCGGCGGGCGTGATGGCCCGGCGCTCTATTTCGAAGTGCGCCGCAGCGGTCAGCCGACAGACCCGAGTCGCTGGCTCTCGCGCCGCTGAAGTGCCTGGCAGCGGCACCTCACGCATCGTCTGATTGTCAGCCAGCGCTGAATGCCACCGCTAGCCAGCGGGCTAGTCGCCAGGCACTCGCGCGGGATATGCTCGCAGTAGCCTGTGACTGCGAGCATGCTGGGCGGTGTTCCCCCCTGCCATGCCTCGACATCCGGCCCCGGCGCTCAGCGCATTTCGGTACCAGTCGAGTCAGTATCCGTCGAGAAGGAAATCGCATGTCTGCAATGTCGCCGTTCCGTCCTGCCCCGCGCCGCCTGCGTCAGCTGGCGGTCAGCGTGCCGCTGAGCCTTGCCCTGCTGGGTGGCGGACTGCCGGCCAGTGCAGAAGATGTCACCTCACCGGCCGACAGCGCTCAGGATGCCCGTCAGGGCACGGACCTGCCGCTGGATGAGCTGCGCACCTTCGCCGAGGTCTTCGAGCGCATCAAGCGCACCTACGTCGATCAGGTCGATGACCGCACGCTGCTCAAGAATGCCATGCGCGGCATGCTCGAAGGGCTGGACCCGCACTCCGCCTATCTGGATCAGGAAGACTGGCAGGACCTGCGCGAGAATACCGATGGCGAGTTTGGCGGCATCGGTATCGAGGTCGGCACCGGCGACGATGGCCAGCTGACCGTCATCGCCCCCATCGACGACACCCCGGCGGCGCGCGCGGGCCTGCAGCCGCGAGACGTCATCCTCAAGATCGACAATACGCCGCTGGACGGCCTGTCGATGTCGGAGTCGGTCAAGTTGATGCGCGGTGAGGCAGGCTCACGCATTCGGCTGCTGATTCTGTCCGAGGGCGCCGACATGCCGCGCGAAGTGGTGCTGGAGCGGGCCATCATCAAGAGCAGCAGCGTCAGTCAGCGCCTGCTGGACCCGGGCTATGGCTATCTGCGCATCAGCCAGTTCCAGAGCGCGACCGGTGACGAGGCCCACACGGCGCTGGCCAGGCTGCGGGAAGACAACGATGGCGAGCCGCTCAAGGGGCTGGTGCTGGATCTGCGCAACAACCCCGGCGGGCTTCTCTCGGCCGCCGTCGAGATCAGTGACCTGTTCCTGTCCAGCGGCCGCATCGTCTACACCGAAGGCCGCCTGCCCGACAGCGAGCTGTCTTTCTCGGCCAAGCCCGATACCCCGGCGGGCGACACCCCGCTGGTGGTGCTGATCAATGGCGGCACGGCCTCGGCCGCGGAAATCGTGTCCGGCGCGCTGCAGGATCAACACCGCGCCATCATCATGGGCACCGACAGCTTCGGCAAGGGCTCGGTCCAGACGGTGATGCCGCTGGGCAATGGCGATGGGCTCAAGCTGACCACCGCGCTCTACTTCACGCCCAGCGGACGTTCGATCCAGGCCGAGGGCATTCGCCCGGATGTCGAGGTCGTGCGAGGCCGTCTCGAGCGCGACACGCGACGTGACTTCAGCGTGCGCGAGGCAGACCTCGACGGGCGCCTCGACAATGCCAACGCCGCCAGCGAATCCGCCAGCAGCAAGGCACCCGACAGCCCGGTAGTGGCGGAAAGCGACTATCAGCTGGGTGAGGCGCTCAATCTGCTCAAGGGCATGAACGTGCTGGGGCGCAGCGCGGCGCTCAAGGCCACCGTGCCCACAAGCGACGAGTAAGCATCACGCCATGATCGCCAGATCATCAGGCCACAACGACAAGGCCCCGCCATCTGGCGGGGCCTTGTCGTTGCAGGGGGCATGACATACGCACTTGTATAGAAACATGCAGTGGCATGTGTGGCAGCGGTCGGCCATCCTGTGACCACCTGTGCCCAAGCGATGATAGTAGGCGCTCACATACCCGATGGCGCAGGAATTACACCACCTTCACTCTTGTTACGGCTTGCAGCTGGCGGGCAACTCACCCCGCTGCCCCATCGCCTGACGCATCAGGATACGCTTCAACTCGCCCTGGCCGTCGACGAAACCAAGCCCGAAGTTGCGCAGCAGCCGCACGCCCGGCTGACGACTGCCGAACAACAGCCGGAAGCCATCCATCATCTTGAGCATCATGGCATTGTCGCTGCGACGCCGGCGGCGATAGCGCGCCAGCCAGCGCTCGTCGCCAAGCGCCACCCCGCGGCGATGTCCTGCCAGCAGCTCGTCTGCCAACACCGCCACGTCCATCAAACCCAGATTGACGCCCTGGCCTGCCAGCGGGTGAATGGCATGCGCAGCATCCCCTACCAGCGCCAGCCCCGGCAGCACATAGTCTTCGGCGTGGCGCTGATGCAGCGGGAAACTGAAGCGCTCACTCGCCCATTCGATGGCGCCGAGCTGACCTTCAAAGGCGTCTTCCAGCTCACTACAGAATGCCGCCGGTGACAGTGCCAGCAGCCGCTCGGCCTCCTCTGGCGTGGTCGACCACACGATGGAGCAATGCCGTTCTGCGGCCGAGGCTCCCTCGGCCGGCTGAGCCAGGGCGTCATTGACGGCCAGTGGCAGGAAGGCCAGCGGCCCGGTCGGCAGGAAGCGCTGACGCGCGACGGCCTGATGCGCGAGTTCGGTGCGCACCGTGGCCACCAGCGCGACCTGGCCGGTGTCGTGTTCCCGCGTGGCGATCCCGGCCAGCTCGCGCAGCCGTGAGCGCGCACCATCCGCCGCGACCACCAGCGCCGCGGTGACTGTCCGGCCATCGGTCAGCGTCAGGCTGGTCGCTTCCGCCTC
>NZ_CFDJES010000007.1:42665-48252 GCF_983723665.1 Cobetia sp.
GCGACTGGCGGCGATCGTCGGCCACACACCCAGACCGCTCAACAGCTGCTGAGAGACCGGCGTCAATGCACTCACCCGTGGCTCGGGGGCACTATCTGGCTGCCAGCGGGTCGCGGACTCACGCCCCTCGACCAGCATGACCCGCAGTCCCGCCTGCCCCAGCAGCAGCGCCAGGGTGGCACCGACGATACCGGCACCGACGATGGCGACATCGGCGTCATGTGCGCTACCTGCTGATCGACCGTCCTTCATGCCTGCTCCCTGTCTCGAAGTTCTGTCTCGTAGTTCTGTCTCGTAGTTCTGTCTCGTAGCCTGATCTCGAAGACCAATCTCGTGCCCTGATCTCGAAGCCCCGTCGCGTGGCTCGACACCAAGGCGCTGTCAGTGACGCCCTGTCAGTGACGCCCTGCCTGCGAGGCTCTGCCCACGAGCCAAGTCAGCGAGCACCCACCAACCTCAGCGTTCAATGCCCATCGAGCGTCTGGCCAACAGGCGCTTGAGCGGCGAGACCAGATTGAGCCCGATCAGGCCCGCTGCCCGTGCATGCCCCAGCCAGCGACTCTCGACCCCGAACAGGCGGATCAGGCCATCGCTGAACAGCACCACATTGTCGCGATCCGCGCCGCGCCGTTCCTCGAAGTCACTCAGCACACTGGTGGCCCCCGGCGACTCGCCACGCGTCAGGCCCGCCTCGATGGCCGCGACCAGGTCGGTCACGCCGCGCAGCGCCAGATTGAAGCCCTGCCCTGCCACCGGGTGCAGGGCGTGGGCGGCATTGCCGAGCACCGCAAGGCCGGGACGCGTGCCCTCGCTGGCACGCACCAACGACAGCGGATAGGCGTGGCGTTGCCCGACGCGGCGAAAGCGTCCGGCGCGTTCACCGAAGGCGCGCTGCAGCGCCTGCAGGAAGTCGCTGTCGGGCAGCGCCATCAGGCTTCCCGTGTCCGCGGGCGAGCGTGTCCACACCAGCTCCATGCGCTTGCCGGCCAGCGGCAGCAGCGCCATCGGGCCTTCGCTGGTGAAGCGCTCGTAGGCGACTCCCTGGTGAGGCTGGCTCATCTCCACCGTGGCGATCAAGGCATGCTGCTCATAGTCCTGCGCCGCACTGTGGATGCCGAGGCGCTCCTTGAGTCCGGAGCGACCGCCATCCGCCAGCACGGTCAGCTCAGCCTCGATCAGACGACCATCCTCGAGCGTGAGGCGATGGCCTTGCGCCGTGACGGCGATTTCTGCCACGCGCGCCGGGCAATACCAGGCCAGCGGCAGCTCGGCCAGCTGGCGATGTAGTACCTGGCCCATCCAGGCATTGGGAATCACGTGGCCGAGCGCGGCTACCTCGAGTTCGGAGGCCCGCATGCGGGTCGCGCCCAGGTGGCCGCGCTCACTGACATGGATGGTGCGAATCGGCGTGGCGTGCTCGCACATCGCCTCCCAGACCCCGAAGGCGGTGAACCGCTGGCGTGAGCCCGCCGCGATGGCGCTGGCACGTGCATCGAAACTGGGCTGGAAGCGCTGGGCGTCTGCCGTCGCCGCGGGCAGCTCATTGGCCTCGATCACGGCGACACGCAACGCTGCGGCCTCACGGCCCTTCTCGTCGGCCACACGCGCCATCAGCGGCGCCAGCGCACAGGCCAGGCTGGCGCCCACCAGGCCGCCGCCGATGATAACGATGTCGAAGTGTTCGGCATCACGCCCGCTCATGGCTTCAGGCTCACTCATGGCGTCAGGCCTCCGCGCGCATCAGCGCCTCGATGGCCTCGACGGACTTGGGCACGCCATGACTCAACACCTCGTGGCCCGCGGCAGTCACCGCGACGTCGTCCTCGATGCGAATGCCGATGCCGCGATATTCGACAGGAATGTCGCCGTCCTGCGGAATGTAGAGGCCCGGCTCGATGGTCAGCACCATGCCCGGCACCAGCGGACGTGGCTCACCCGCTTCGCGATAGCTGCCCACGTCGTGCACATCCAGCCCCAGCCAATGCGAGGTGGAGTGCAGATAGAAGCGACGGTAGGCATCGCTGCTGATCAATTCCTCGACCTCGCCCTGCAACAGGCCCAGCTCGACCAGCCCCGTGGTCAGGTCATGCACCACCTGTTGGTGAATGCCCACCAACGTTGCACCCGGTACCACGGCGGCCACCGCACGCTCCTGCGCCTTGAGCACGATCTCGTACAGACGGCGCTGCGGCTCACTGAAGCGGCCATTGACCGGGAAGGTACGCGTGATGTCGCCGGCATACAGGGCGTACTCGGCGCCGGCATCGATCAGCACCAGCTGACCATCCTCCAGCGGCGCGCGATTCTCGATGTAGTGCAGCACACAGGCATTCACACCCGCCCCGACGATGCTGGTGTAGGCCGGAGCCGGCGCCCCCTGCCACTGGAATTCATGCTCGATCTCGGCCTGCAGATGATACTCGTGCAGGCCGGGACGGCTGATCTGCATCGCACGCACATGCGCGCGCGCGGAAATCTCGGCGGCGTGGCGCATCAGTGCCAGCTCACGCTCATCCTTGATCAGGCGCTGCTCATGCAGCAGCGGCGCGAGATCCTCGAAGGCGGCCGGCGGCCGTGCTCCGCGACGCACCGCGGCGGCCAGCTCATCGCGCAGCGCTTGAGCCAGCGCCAGGGCTTCGTCATCCTCGAACAGCACATAGAGACGCTCGCGGCCATCCAGCAGGCTGGCCATCACCTCATCACGGGCCTCATTGGTGAAGGCCTGATCGAAGCCTGCCGTGGCGACGGCACCCTCGGCGCCGATGCGGATGCCGGTCCAGGCTTCGGCCAGCGGGTCCTTCTCCTGACAGAACAGCACGCTCTCCCCTTCGGCGCGCCCGGGCAGCAACAGCAAGGCGGCCTCGGGTTCCGGCCAGCCGGTCAGATAGTGGAAGTCGCTGTTCTGACGGAAGCTGTATTCACTGTCGCGGTTGCGCTGGGCCAGGCCCGACGAGACCACCAATGCGGCAGCCCCCTGCGGCAGCTGCGCGATCAGGCGCTGGCGGCGTGCACGAAAATCCTCTGCCGTCAGGGCAGCAGGTGCGGGCAGGATGGCTGGGGCAGTCATGGCAATCTCCGTCGAGAACCCGCCGGGCATGGCGCGTTCGAGTGACAAACAGGCGTGATGCTGTAGATGGGGTCACCCGCCCTCTTGTACCAGCCTTGCATCAGACGCGGCGCAAGCGGTGGGTGACCATCGTTTCAGTGGGTATCGGTACGCGAGCTGACGCCGAGGCTACCCTCGAGACCGCCTTCCGGCAGCTGGTCATCGCTGGGCTTCTCGACGTCCGGGTTGCCCGGGTGCTGCTCGGTGTAAAGCAGCAAGGCCGCCATGCGCACATGGTCAGCCAGCGCGAACAGGTCGGCCTCGTCCTCGGCGTTGTCGTCGTCGAGGTCTTCGGCATTGGCGAGGCCGCTCGAGATGGCTTCGACATCGCTCAGCGCATCCTTGAGCGCCTGACTCCAGCCACTACGGACATCGTCATCGGCACCGGCCAGCTCTTCCTGGAAGCCCAGCGTCCATTCGCGCAGGCTCTGACCACGTTCGGCCAGCGAGAACATGTCATCCGGCAGCAGCGGCTCGAAGCTCATCTCGCTGGCGGCCAGACGCTCCTGATTGCGCGTGCGCCAGGTGAGGAAGACTTCACCGGCCTCACGCGTGGCCGGTTGCTCGACCCCCAGCGAGGCGCAGACGCGCGCCAGCCAATCCTCGGCACTGATGTCATCCAGCGCCAGTGCGGCTACCAGCTGACCATCGAGGAAGGAGGGATTGTTGAGGCTGCCGTGAGCCAGGAAGTGGTCTGCGACGAGCGAGAAGTCGAAGGTATCGTTGATGATCGCCATGATGCGGCCCCATTGAGTCAGTGAGAAGTGGTTCTGTAGCGGGAGAATGGCATCTGAAGGATGTGCTGCAGCACAAGGCAGCCGCGCCGCGCGGCGCGTTGACCCTCCAGAAGCGGCTCTCTATAGTGGCTCGAGAATGCCCCCATCTTACCGCACTGGCCCTCCTTCTGGCTTGCCGTCCTGACTGCGACGGTGACGCACTGACAGCAGGACGTCGGCATCAATCTGGATGACGCCGGACAAGGCCCGAGAGGATCTACATGAGCGATTCCGCCACCCCACGCAATACCACCGAGATCAGCCTGCTCGGCCGCAGCTATACCGTCAGCTGTCAGCCCGGCGAGGAAGATGGCCTGACCCGTGCGGCGGCTTATCTGGATCTCGCCATGCAAGGCATCCAGCAGCGCGGCAACACCATCAGCGCCGACAAGGTCGCCCTGATGGCAGCGCTCAATATCTCGCATGAGTTGATCAACAGCCGTGACAGCGAACGCGCCCTACAGCGCGACTTCGAGACTCGCCTCACCGCGCTGGACCGTCAACTGGATGCCGCGCTCAGTCAGCTGCCAGCCGACTATGCCGATCAGGCGAAGGCGCGCGCTGCTGAGCGTAAAAACGCTTCAGAATCAAACAACTGATACATTCAGGCAACAGATTGTTCCCGACAGGATTAGCCCTTGGGCAGGCAGGCGGGGTTTGGTAGACTGAATGAGTTCTCTGGGGTGTACGACAGTTGCCGATGTCCCTCGAGCTTATAAGCTATTCCCAGGGAGTCCACTGCGCAGTGCTGTGTGCATGTCCGTGCGTCGGAACGCCTGATGCGCTGCGCGGGACTACCCACCTTGAACCGCTGGGTTCAAGGGCCCCCGGTAACACCGGCACCTTGGAGAACCCTGTCTGACGGAGATTGTCAGGCATGCACAAGCCCCCCGCGGCCTATGCCGCATCCGCGAGCCCACGCTCGCCACTCCCTTCTGCAGCACTCGATACCACGCTCTGGGCACTGCCCAGCGAGCTCGATCACCCTCAGGCCGACCGCCGTGCGCTTCGCCGTCTGCTGCGCCAACGCCGCCGTCAGCTACCACCTGCCATTCGTCTGCAAGCCGAAGATGCACTCCTGCGTCAGCTGAAACGGCTGCCAGAACTGTTGCGCGCCCGCCACGTCGCCCTGTATCTGCCCTACGATGGCGAGATCGATGCCACGCGTCTGTGCGATTGGCTGCAGCGACGGGGAGCGAAGGTCTATCTGCCGGTACTGCGTCCGTTCGCGGCCAATTCGCTATGGTTCGTGCGCTACGACGATCAGACACCCCTGGTCAGCAACCGCTTCGGCATCGCCGAACCGGACACCCGTCATGGGGCTTCCAGGGCGCGGCGCCTGCCTGCCTGGGCGCTGGATGTCGTCTTGATGCCACTGGTCGGCTTCGATGGGCGCGGGGCTCGCATCGGCATGGGCGGTGGCTTCTACGATCGCAGCTTCGCCTTTACGCGCCGTCCCGGCCCACGGCCACTGTTGATCGGCCTCGCCCACCACTGTCAGAAAGTCCCCGCCCTGCCGGTACAGTCCTGGGATGTCCCGCTGGACGCCATCATCAGTGATCGCGAAGTCGTGCGTCCTGCCCGTGCCGAATGAGGCGCCGGGCTTTACGACGAGATCGATGGCACGACCATGAGACGACCGCGAGACGCCGGAGCACGAGGGTGAAAGCAGGCAGAAAGGGGCTATCTGTGAGGAGGCGAAGCA